>JANNNQ010000141.1:0-14513 GCA_031398625.1 Pseudomonadota bacterium | reverse complement strand
CCCGCAACCGCGCCGGAAGCTGCACCCAGCATCGTCGGCGTGCCGCGGAAGATCCACTCAGCGAAGGTCCAGGCGCAGACCGCGGCGGCCGTGGCCAGGAACGTGTTGATGAACACCTGGGCGGCGAACGCGTTCGACTCGAGGTTCGAACCGACGTTGAAGCCGAACCAGCCCACCCACAGCAGCGATGCGCCGATCATCGTCAGCGGCAGGTTGTGCGCCGGCATTGCTTCCTTGCCGTAGCCGACGCGCCGGCCGACGAGGTAGGCACCCACCAGGCCGGCGACGCCGGCGTTGATGTGCACCACCGTGCCGCCCGCAAAGTCGAGCGCGCCCTTCTGGAAGATGAAGCCAGCCGTCGCCGTCGCAGCAGCAGCCGCTTCCGGATCGGTGTACGCGTCCGGACCAGCCCACCACCAGACCATGTGCGCGACGGGCAGGTAGGAGAAGGTGAACCACAGGACCACGAACAGCAGTACAGCGGAGAACTTCATGCGCTCGGCAAACGCACCCACGATGAGGCAGGGGGTGATGGCAGCGAACGTCATCTGGAAGCCCGCGTACACGAATTCCGGCACGTAGACGCCCTTGCTGAACGTCGCGGCCGGTGACGCATCGATCACGCCCTTCATGAAGAGCCGGTCGAAGCCGCCGAAGAACGCATTGCCGTTCGTGAACGCGATGCTGTAGCCATAGATGGCCCACAGCACCGAGAGCAGGCTGAACGTCACGAAGATCTGCATGGAGATCGACAGCACGTTCTTGGAACGCACCATGCCGCCGTAAAAGAGCGCGAGGCCGGGAACGGCCATCATGATGACGAGCAGGGTGCTGGTCAGCATCCAGGCGATATCGCCCTTTTCAAACGAGGGCGGGGCAGGAGCAGCGGCTTCCTCGGCCGGGGCTTCTTCAACAGCGGCTGCCTCCACGGGAGCAGCTTCAGCAGGAGCAGCCTCCTGGACGACCGCTGCGGGATCCGGCGGCGCGGCGGCCTCCTGGGCCAGGGCAATACCCGGCCCGACGAGCGCCAGCGCGAGCAGCGCCAGGCTCCACAGTGGGTTGAACACGCGAGATCTTTTCACTGTCGTTCTCCTGCGAGGTACTTCTATTGGATGCGGAAAGGAACCTGACTCAAAAACTCAAACGGCCTCCGCGCCGATCTCGCCCGTGCGGATGCGCACCGCCTGTTCGAGATCGAGCACGAAAATCTTGCCGTCGCCGATCTTCCCGGTCCGGGCCACGTTGGTGATGGCTTCGACGACCTGCTCTACGATCGTGTCGTCGACGGCCAGCTCGATCTTCGTCTTGGGCAGGAAGTCCACACGGTATTCGGCGCCCCGATAGAGCTCCGTGTGGCCGCGCTGCCGGCCGAAACCCTGGACCTCCGTTACCGTGATGCCCTGGACGCCGATATCCGCTACGGCCTGGCGAACGTCATCGAGCTTGAATGGCTTGATGATGGCGGTGATCAGCTTCATGCAGTGCCTGGGGTTCCTGAGGTGGTCGGAGCCGGCGGAAACCGAGGGTCAAGCTCGATTCCGCGCCGGATCGAGAATGCATCTTCTGTGCCACGCTTTGGGGCGGGGAGTCGGGGCGTGGAATGGTGGACTTGCCCCCGACTTCCGGACATTCATGCACCAAACAGGAGCGCAGGATTTTCCCGGCTGCCTCATGGAGGAGCGAAAACCCCGGTTGCAGGCGTTGAAAGCCACCCAATAGGGCAGCGGGAGGCGCAGAAACTGGAGATTCAGCGCAGATAAGGAGGCTTGTCACTGGCCTGCGACACTTACAGAATCGGATCACTTTCTCTTTATCAACGGAAGGCAAGCATGGACCCTCGCTTCATCGACGACCTCGCCCGCCGCCTGTCTGCTGCCATTCCTCCGGGGGTTTCTGCCCTCCGCCAGGACCTGGAAACGAACTTCCGGTCGGTACTGCAGGCCGGGCTCGCACGCCTCGACCTGGTGACGCGGGAAGAATTCGATGTGCAGGCGGCGGTGCTGAAGCGCACCCGGGAAAAGCTCGAACTCCTGGAGTCGCGGCTCACGGCCATGGAATCCGGGACCCCGAAACAAAGCTGACCCCGCCAGGCCCAGACGCAGGGTCCGAAAACCGCCAGGAGGCCATGGATGGCCATTGCGACCGTGTTGAGTCGCGCGCAGTTCGGCATGGAAGCCCCGCTCGTGCGCGTCGAAGTCGATCTCACCAACGGCTTGCCCGCCTTCGCCATCGTGGGATTGCCGGAAGTCGTGGTGAAGGAGAGCAAGGTCCGCGTCCGCGCCGCCATCACGAACTCCAGTTTCGAGTTTCCGGTCGGCCGCATCGTCGTCAACCTCGCCCCCGCCGACCTCCCGAAGGAAGGGGGCCGGTTCGACCTGCCGATCGCAGTCGGCATTCTCGTGGCGGCAGGCCAGCTGCCCGCGCGGGGTCTCGAACGCTGCGAGCTGTATGGCGAGCTGTCGTTGAGTGGCGAACTGCGGATGGCAAAGGGCGTCCTGCCCGCAGCCGTGGCGGCAGGACGCGCGGAGCACCTCCTTATCCTCCCCAAGGGCAATGCCGCCGAGGCCCGCCTCGTCAGCGATGGGAGGGTGTCGGCAGCCAGTCACCTGCTCGAAGTGTGCGGCCACCTGACCGGAGCCAGGCCGCTCGACCTGCTGTTCGGACAGGTCCGGCCGCCGCAGCGCCGGATCACCGCGGACCTCGCGGACGTGCGCGGTCAGGATGCCGCGCGCCGTGCCCTAGAACTCGCTGCCGCCGGCGGCCACAGCCTGCTGTTCACGGGGCCACCGGGAACGGGCAAGAGCATGCTCGCGCAGCGCCTGCCCGGCATCCTGCCGCCCATGACGGAAGCTGAGGCGCTGGAAGTGGCGGCTGTCCGGTCGGTCGCAGGCCAGGCGCTCGATCTCAAGGAGTGGCGCGTGCGTCCCTTCCGCAGTCCTCACCACACTGCATCGGCCATCGCCCTCGTTGGCGGCGGTGCGCATCCCCGCCCCGGTGAAGTGTCCCTCGCGCATCACGGCGTGCTGTTCCTCGACGAACTGCCCGAGTTCGACCGGCGCGTTCTCGAAGTCCTGCGCGAGCCGCTTGAGACCGGCAGGATTGCGGTATCGCGTGCTGCCCGCCAGTCAGAGTTTCCGGCACGCTTCCAGCTGGTCGCGGCGATGAATCCCTGCCCGTGTGGCTATCGCGGCGACACCCAGGGGCAATGCCGTTGCACTGCCGAGCAGGTGCAGCGCTATCGCCTGCGGATCTCGGGCCCGCTGCTCGATCGGCTCGACATGCATCTGGAAGTGCCGCGAGTGGACACGCCGAGTCTCTCGGGCAGGAAAGGCGAGGCGAGTGCTGCCGTTGCCGAGCGCGTAGACAGGGCACGCCGGGTGCAGCTTGAGCGGCAGCAGGTCTGCAATGCGCAGCTCGACGTGGCGGAGGTGGAGGTCCACT
This sequence comes from Pseudomonadota bacterium, assembly GCA_031398625.1. Classification (GTDB taxonomy): domain Bacteria; phylum Pseudomonadota; class Gammaproteobacteria; order Steroidobacterales; family Steroidobacteraceae; genus CAIUGU01. The sequence goes on along the minus strand of JANNNQ010000141.1, from coordinate 11,072 downwards.
GCAAACCGGACGACGCGGATCTCCGGTTGCTGGAGCGTGCCATCCAGCGCTTCCATCTCTCTGCCCGCGCGTATCACCGGATACTGAAGGTCGCGAGGACCATTGCAGACCTCGAGTGCTCGGAGCGGGTTTCCCGTCCGCATGTCCAGGAAGCAATCAGCCTGCGCCGGCTGGACCGTGCCCCAGCGTAAAGAGAACTCGTGTGCCGTGCTCCGGATGGCTCTCCGCCCAGACGCGGCCATCGTGGCGCGCAATGATCCGCGCTACCGCAGCGAGACCCACGCCGGACCCCGGAAACTCCACGGCGGAATGCAGGCGCCGGAAGGTGCCAAAGATGCGGGGTGCTCCCTCCGGAGCGAACCCGACGCCGTTGTCCGCCACGAACCAGGCCCGTTCACCGGCGAGCAGGCAGCTGCCGACCTGGATTCGTGCCGTGGCGCGCGGCCCGGTGAACTTCACCGCGTTATCGAGCAGCTGGACCAGCACGGTCTTCAGCAGCTCCCGGTCACCATTGACCGGCAAGTCGGGCTGGATCTCGAACTGGACCTGGCGTGCGGGATAGCGCTGCGCGATTTCGGCGGCGACCTCGTGCGCGAGGTTCCCGAGATCGAACCGCGAACGCCTGAAGGCACTCCTGCCGAGGCGTGACAGCTCCACCAGGTCGTTGAGCATGCGGGTCATGCGTCCGGCACCTTCGAGCAGTCTCGTGAGCAGCTCCTGCCCGCCCTGGTCCAATGACTGGGCATAATCCTCTTGAAGGATCTTCCCGAACCCGGATACCGCCCGCAGCGGGGCGCGCAGATCGTGGTCGAGGGCGTAACCGAAGTCGTCAAGTTCCCGCAGGCTCGCATGCAGGGCACGCTCCCCGGCGGCGATTCGCAGCTCCAGATCCTCGCGCGTTGCAGGGACCGGCGCAGGTGCAGGCACCAATGCTGTCGCATCGGCCGGTTCTGCGCAACGAAGCTCGCGGACCCGGAAAGTCATCGCACCCTCTGCAGCAGTGGTTCTCCGAGTACCGCATCGAGGACGGCTGCCGCAGAGACGGGTCTGGAGAACAGGTAGCCCTGCCCGTCTTCACAGGCGAGCCCTTTCAGGAACCGGGCCTGTTCCGCGGTCTCGACGCCTTCGGCGACGATCCGGAGGCCAAGGCTGTGGCCGAGTGCGACGATGGAGCGAACGATGGACTCGTCCTGCGGACTGCCCGGGATGCCGGCCACGAAGCAGCGATCCACCTTGAGGCAGCTCAAGGGAAAGCGCTTCAGGTAACTCAAGGACGAATAGCCCGTACCGAAATCATCGACGGCAATCGAGATGCCACGGGCCGCAAGCTGCTGCAGCGTGGCCTCGGCGGCAGCCGGGTCGCTCATGACGGTCCCTTCCGTGACTTCGAGCCGCAGGCGCCGGGGCTCGACACCGGTCTCCTCGAGCAGCGCGAAAACCCTCTGGGCGAGGCCCGGTTCGATGAACTGCCTGGGACTCAGGTTGACGGCGACCATCGCATCCTGCCAGCCGGCCTTCTGCCATGCCTTTACCTGAACGAGCGCGGTGCGTGTCACCCACTCTCCCATCTGGACGATGACGCCCGTTTCCTCGGCCAGACCGATGAACTGACCGGGACCGAGCAGCCCGAGTTGCGGATGCTGCCAGCGGACCAAGGCTTCCACACTCCTGATCCTGCCCGTGCGCAATTCCACGACCGGCTGGTATTCCAGGAGGAACTCCTTGCGCGCGAGGGCGAGGGGGAGGGCATTCTGCAGCGCAAACCGGGCAGCCGCTTCCTGTTCGTAATGGCGTGAGGCGACGGTCACCTGGTTGCGACCGCGTTGCTTCGAGATCTCGGCGGCGGCATCTGCCGCACGCAACAGGTCGGAGCAGGACCGGCCGTCCTCGGGAAAACAACTGATGCCGATGCTTGCGGTCAGGTAGAGGGACTGCTCGTCCAGCTGAAAGGGCTCGGCGACCGAGCTGCGAATCTCGGCAGCCAGACGCTGCGCCTCGTCCATTGCATGCACGCCGCTGGTCAGCACGACGAACTCGTCGCTGCTGAGCCGGAACAGCCGGTCCTCGCCGCCTGCCACCCTCGCAATGCGACTGGCAACGGCCTGCATCATGCGGTCCCCCGCAGTGTGGCCAAGCGAATCGTTGATCCGGCGAAAGTGGTCGATATCGACCAGCATGACGGCAACGGGTGTCTGATGGACGTCCTCGAACGCGATGAGCGTCGCAAGATACTCCTCGAGCGCGCTCCTCCCCAGGAAACCTGTCAGTGCATCATGACGCGCCAGGTAGGTGATGCGTTGTTCGAAATGCCGTACCGTCGAGAGATCGGAGATGACGGCCGTGAAGTGCCCCGCGCGGTCGCCGTCACGATTCACGGAGCCGATGCTGAGCAGCGCCGCATAGCGCTCGCCATTCTTGCGCCGACCCTCGATCTCTCCTTTCCAGGACCCTTTCTGGCTGACCACGATGGTGACCGCCGCAAGGAAGTCGGCGGAACGATCCGCAACGAGGAGATCCGTAATGAGGGCCGCAGCGACTTCATGCGGCTGGTAACCGGTGATGGAAGTGAACGCGCGGTTCACCGTCAGCACCCGGAACCCGGAATCGAGCACCATGACCGCGTCCGCAAGGTGGCGGAAGGCGCTGGCGGCAACGCGGGCCTTGTCTTCAGCGCGCCGCTGCTCGCTGATATCGAGGTGCATCACGACTGCGCCGCCGCTCTCGCCGACCCTGGCAGGTGCCGCGAGCATCCGGAACCAGCGATTCTCGCTCGGTGCATCGCAGGGATACTCCATCGAGAAGGTACGCTGGGCTCCGCTCAGCACATCTCGAAGTCCCTGGGCGACGATCGCTGCGTCCTGGTCCCCCTCCGTATTCCGCTCGCAGATCTGCAGATAGTTGGTGCCTACCCCGGCGGCCTCGCTGCGAAGCCCGTTGGTGGTGCCGAAAGATCGCCACCCTTCGTTCACGGCGAACACGGTGCCCTCTGCATCGAGCAGGGCCACGTTCGCCGGCAACGCATTGATGATCGTGCCATTCAGTTTGGCGAGACGGCGCTGCTCGAGCTCGCTGGCAGTCAGTGCAGCCAGCATCTGCCGTTCCGCCGTGACATCCTTCGCGATGCCGAAGACCCCGATGTTCCGGCCCTCGACGATCGTTGGCAGATTCGTCACCTCGAAATCGCGCAGTTCGCCATCATGGCGCCTGAGCTGCAGCGGATACCGGCGCGTCTGCCCGGCCGCCGCCAGGGTGAGCGCAGCCTGCAACCCTGTACACAGGGCAGGATCAGGGATTCTCGTGAAGGGCAGTCCCTGCAACTCGTCTGCAGGCCGCCCGAGAAACCGCTCCACCGCGCGGTTCACTTCCGTGATGTTGCCCTGGGTATCGAGGGCGAAGGCGAGATCGGGGTGCTCGTGGAACAGCGAACGGTACTGCTCCCGATACATTTCCCGGTCGCGTTGGGCGACCTGGGTGGCAATCACCTGGTTCCTCGACTTGAGCGCGGCTTCGACGGCGGGCGGCAGCCGCGCCAGGCGGTCCTTGAGCAGATAGTCTGCTGCCCCGAGGTTCATGCACTCGAGCACGTTTTCCTCGGGCGCGATGCCCGTCAGGACGATCAGCGGAATATCGAGCGAGAGGGATTTCAGGATCGCCAGGGCATGCGGAGCGCTGCAGCCGGGCACGTTGTAGTCGGCCAGGATGATGTCCGGATGACCGGCCAGCCCCTTGCGGAAAGAGGGCTCGTCGGGCGCCCAGAAGCATTCCAGGTTTGGCCAATGACTCCGGAGTGCCCGCGCCGCCAGGTCCGCGTCCGCCTCGTCGTCGTCAACGATCACTATCTGCAGGCACGCGTCCGTCGGATCGGTCATCAGCCCATTCCAGCTGCAAAGCCGCGGCAGCGCCATGGGCAGGATCCGTTAGTTGCCATGAGGCATCCCCCTAATCGGGGGATGCAAACGCGGCGGTCAGCGGGGTTGACGCGCCTCCATGGCAAACTGATGGATGGTCTGGCTCATCTCGTCCATCGTGCTTGGCTTGTACATCAGGTAGCGGATACCGATACGACGCGCGCTTTCAGCCAGTTCTTCGGTGACGTAACCCGAGATCAGGATGATGGGAATCTCCGGCCGCACTCCCAGGATCTCTCCGGATACCTCGAGGCCGGAGGACCCTGGCATGTTGAGGTCGGTGATCACGAGATCGAACTGTTCCGGCGCTTCGTGAAATGCGGCCAACGCCTCGCCGGGGGAGGAGAAACCGCTCACCCGGTAGCCGAGCCGTTGCAGCGCGCGACGCGCCAGGAAGACCAGCGGCTCTTCGTCATCGAGGTACAGAACATGCTGCCCCTCGCCCCGATGCGCGAATTCCTTCTTCCCGGGCACGGACTCCAGTGGGGCATCCGCCGCGGGCAGGTAGATCAGGAACGTCGTGCCTGCGCCCGGCTTGCTGATGACCTCGATCCCGCCGCCATGTTCCAGCACGATGCCGTGAACGACGGACAGGCCGAGCCCGGTTCCCTCGCCCACCGGCTTGGTCGTGAAGAACGGGTCGAAGATCCGCTTGAGGGTCGCAGCATCCATGCCCCGGCCCGTATCCGTCACCGCCAGGCGGGCGTAGTGGCCGGGGGGCAGCCCGGCTGGCGCATTCACACGGTCGCCATCGAGCGTAGCGGTATCAATGGTCAGGTCGATGCGGCCGCGCCGCTCATCCATTGCCTGCCAGGCATTGGTGCACAGATTCATGACGACCTGCTGGATCTGCGTGGCGTCCGCCCGGATGTGGGGGAGGTCATTGGCAACCGTGCTGACCAGTTCGACGCTGGCCGGGATCGAGGCGCGCAGCAGGCGGAAGGTTTCCTCGACGATCGGCGACAGGGCGATTACCCGGCGCTCGTGCGGCTGACGCCGGCTGAAGCTCAGGATCTGCTGCACGAGATCTTTCGCACGTCGGGCCGCCTTGGCTATCTCTGCCAGGCTCTCCTGTGCGGGATGGTCCGGATCAAGGTCCGTCAATGCCAGCTCGGCGTTGCCGCGAATGGCACTGAGGATATTGTTGAAATCATGGGCGATGCCGCCTGCCAGTGTGCCGACGGCTTCCATCTTCTGTGCCTGGCGCACCTGTTCTTCGAGCAGCTTGCGCGCCGTGATATCCGTGCTGATCTCAAGGACAGAGGTGGGCTGTTGCCGCGCGTCCCGCAACAGCGTCCAGCGACTTTCCACGGTGATGCTGGCGCGCGCTCGGGTTACCTTGCGGAGTTCCCCGGTCCAGACGCCCTCCCGGATCACGGTTTCGAACGCTTTACGAAATGCCTCGGGATCAGGCCTGAGCAGCTCGAAAACCGGCCGACCCATGGCATCCGCAGCGATCCAGCCGTAGAGCCGTTCAGCCCCCTTGCTCCAGAAGACGACGTTGTTGTCGAGATCCCGGACCAGGATGGCGTCGCGCGCTTCGTCGATGAGTGCTGCCTGCTGAACGACCCGAGCCTTTGCCTGCGTGCGGTCGGTGATATCCCAATTGACACCGGTCATGCGGATGGGCGATCCGTCGCCCGCCCGCAAGACCACTGCGTGAGCTTCGATGTGGCGAATCGTTCCATCGGGCCACACGACACGGAATTCGGTGTGATAGTCCCGGGTGCCACTGAGTGCGTCGTGGAGCTCGGCTACACTCCGCGCGCGGTCTTCCGGATGCAGGCCTCGTCGCCAGGTATCTTCGGCAGTGGTGAAATCCTGCTCGCGGATGCCATACAGCGCGTACATCTGCGAGTTCCACTCCGTCCTGTCCGCGACGACATCCCAGTCCCAGATACCGATCCGCGCCGATCGGGTAGCGAGGTCCAGCCTCTGTTTGCTGGCCTCAAGCAGGGCCTGCGCCCGCTTGCGCTCCGAGATGTTCTGGATGGTGCCGTAGAAGCCCGTCACTCGGCCGTTCTGATCCTTGCGGGGCACTGCCATCGCCTGCACCGGGACGCTCTCCCCGGAGGGCCGGCGCACCTCGATCTCGTATGCCTGTCTTTCGCCGGTCGCGATGGCCCTCTCTATGTTTTCCCGCATGACCTCCATGCTCGACGCGTCATAGAAGCTGGCCTGCTCCTCGAAGTCGCGAGGGGGTCCGAGTTGCGGATCACGCCCCACGATCTCGAAGACCTGGGGTGACCACGTAATCTTCTGCGTCGCAATGTCCCATTCCCAGTCGCCCATCTGACCGATCCGTTGCGCTTCGATCAGCCTCTGCAACGCCGCCTTGACACTTTTCTCCGACCGCTTGCGGACGGTGATGTCGGTCACGATTCCGGCAACCTTGTAGGGTTTGCCCGCGTCGTCAAAATAGAAGTGCCCTTTGGTCCACAACCAGTGCACTGATCCATCGGACCAGGTTGTCCGGAACTCGTCTTCGTACTCGCCCTCGCCCTTCATCGCTTTCTGGAAACTGGCATCGACGTGTTCGCGGTCAGCCGGATCGACATGTGCGAGGAAGGTGTCGTAACCCCAGGCGGGCAACATTTCGCTGTACCCGAAGCATTGATCGTGGCGCAAGGAGCGATGGGCCACGTTGGTGCGCAAGTCGAGGCTCCAGTCGCCGATACCTCCGGCGGTCAAGGCAAAGTTCAGCCGATGCTCACTGTCGCGAAGGATGTTTTCAGAGAGTTTCCTCGCCGTGATGTTGACGTGCATGACGACCGCACCCGCCCGCTGCTCTTCGTCCAGCGGAGTCACCATCAACCGGAACCAGCGCGGCTCGCTCGGCGAATGGCAGGGATACTCGAGGACGAATTCCTTCACTTCCCCGCGCAGTACGCTGCGGATGCCTGCGGCGGCGGCTCCTGCTTCGGTGGAGCAATCGCCGATGGCCTGATCGCAGACAGCCAGGTAGTTCTGGCCGACGCAGAACTCCGGCCCTTGCAGCACATTGGCCGCGGCAAAGCGCCGCCAGGCTTCATTCACGGAAACGATCACCCCCTGTGCATCCACCAGCGCGATGTGGGCGGGCAGGGCATTCAGGATGGCCTTCTGCACGTCCGCCAGCTGACGCTGCGCCATCTCGGCATGCTTGCGCTCGACGATTTCCAGCTGGAGCGCGCGATTGGCTGCCTCCAGCTGCAGCGTTTTTTCCTCCAGCTTGCGGATCACCCGCTCGGTGTAGATGGTGATCAGCCCCCGTGCATCGCTGCCTGAAATCCTGGACGGCTCCGGAGCTTCCCGCGCCGAACTGGCCAGCACCTCACGCAGCTTCGCGATAAGCCCCTGCGGCTCGGTCGGCTTGAGGATGAATGCATCGGCACCCATGTTGAGCGCGAGCTGGCGATCTGCTTCCTCGGTGTAGGTGGCGGTATAGACCATGAACGGTACTGTCTTCAGCACGGGGTCGGCTTTCCACTCGTGGAGCAGGGCATAGCCATCCATCACCGGCATGAGCAGGTCGGAAATGACGACGTCGGGCAGGATCTGCCGCGCCTTCTCCAGCGCCTCGACGCCGTCGTGCGCGGAGTCCACCGTGCAGTCCACACTCGTAAACAGGGCCTCCAGATAGAGCAGGTTTTCCACGTGGTCATCGACGATCAGGATGCGGGTCATGGCGTTCCACCGGGTGGGCGCACGGGCGGGTGGAAGCGGGAGATTTCATGGGCGAAGGTTTCGGGATTGATCGGCTTCTCGATGTAGCCATTGCAGCCCGCGGCGATCGCCTTCTCCCGATCGCCGGCCATGGCGTAGGAAGTCACGGCGATGATCGGAGTTTCCCGCAGCGTCTCGATCTCGCGCAGGGCGCGCGTAACGGCGTGGCCGTCCATCATGGGCAGCTGGATGTCGAGCAGGATGAGGTCGGGCAGGATTGCCTGCGCGGTGACGATGCCGCGGGGGCCGTCGGCGGCGTGGACCACCTGATAGCCGTGGTCTTCCAGCAGATAGGTCGTGAGGTAGCGATTCTTCTCGTTGTCTTCGATCAGGAGAATGAGTGCGTTCATGGGTTGCAGGGTCTTTGCAATGGCAGGATAACGGTAAATTCGCTGCCCTCCGACCACCTGGATGCGACACTGATCTCGCCGCCGAGCAGCGTCGCCAGCCGGCGGCAAATCGCGAGACCCAGGCCGGTTCCTTCCGCCTGTCGGGCGAGGCCGGTATCGATCTGGCGGAAGGGATCGAAGAGCAACGCCACATCCTTGGGGCTGATGCCGATGCCGGTATCCACCACCCGGAGCCGCACAGCGAGGCCGGGCGTGGCCACCGGCGAAGGCTTGAAATCGGCAAGCCGATCCGCAGTGAGCGTAACGTGGCCGCGGTCGGTGAACTTCACTGCGTTGCTGAGAAGATTGAGCAGGATCTGCTCCACGCGTCGCTGGTCGCTGACCATCTCGCCCAGCTCGCGGGCAACGACCGCGCCGAGTTTGAGTCCCTTCTTCTCTGCCTGCAGGCCGATCATGGCCATCACTCGACCGATCGAGGCCGGCAAATCGAACGCTTCGGCGCGCACCTCCAGCTGGCCCGCCTCGATCTTGGACAGGTCCAGCACATCATTGATCAGCGCCAGCAAGTGCCACGCGCTCTCGCGCACCATACCGAGCTGCTTCGCCTGTTCCGTGTTCACCGGGCCCGCCTTGCCCATGAGCACGATGCCGGTAAAGCCGATGATCGAATTGAGCGGAGTGCGCAGCTCGTGCGACATCGTGGCCAGGAAGGCCGACTTCACGCGGTCCGCGGCCTCGGCGACGCGCAGGTCGCGCGTCACGGCCGTGGAGAACGCCTCCAGATCCTTGTACGCCGCTTCGAGCTGGGCGGTTCGTTCGACCACGCGGTGTTCCAGCTCCGCGTTGAGCTCAAGGACTCTCGCCTCCGCCTCCTTCCGTTCCGTGATGTTCAAGCTGTAAATGCGGAGTCGTTGTGTTTCGGGGATGTAGGAAATGGTCTGAGCCCAGGAAAAATCCCCCGCCGTGACCTCGCGCCGTACCGCATCAGCCCCCTCATCCCGAAGCGCTCTTTCCACCTCTGGCAGGCCGGCCAGCACCGGATGCCGCACCCCCAGCATTTCAAGATCCGGCAGCAGCCGGCTCGCTGCCGGGTTCGCGTAATGAATCACGCCGGCGGCGAGATCAACCTCGAGAACGGGGTTGGGGTTTCGTTCCGGAAATGAGGCCAGCCAAACTGCCTTTTCCTGAGCCTCCGTGCGTTGGGTGATGTCCCCGATGCTCATGAATGCCACGGAATGGCCTTTCGGATCGCGGACGATGGCCCCGCTGTAGCTGAAGACCCTCTGCCAGTCACCTTGGAGGCGTCGGATGCGCACTTCCAGCCCGCGCAACCGTTCACCGCCCAGGATCCGCTGCAGCGGCCACTGGTCATCGGGCAGAATCGCCCCGTCCAGTGACGACAGCTCGAAGAGGTCGTGGAAATCCGGCAGATTCCGCGGCCCCTCCTCGCGTGAGGCAAAGCCGAGCATCTCGATCCCGGCGCGATTCCAGTGGACGAGCCGTCCGTCGAGGTCGGCGATCACGAGGCCCTCCGAGAGATTCTCCGTGACCGTCTGGAGCCGCTCCTCGCTCGCCCGCAACGCCTCCTCCACTTGCTGATGCTCGCGAGTCGCCAGATCGGCCCGCCGGCGCGCACGATGGAGCACTTCACACAGCCCGCTGATGAGCACGCCGGCCAGCGCGACAAAAAACAGCTGCCAGCGCTCGACTCCCGACTGGATCGCAATGCTGTGAATCGGTGGCAACAGGAAATAGCTCGCCCCGAGAAGCGTGAGCGCCGTCGACAGCAACCCGGCGCGCAACCCGCCCAGATAGGCGCTGAGCACTATCGGCAGGGTAAAGATCACCAATGTCGGCTGGCCGCCGAGCTGCTCATCCAGGGCAATGCGAATCGCAAGCGTGGCCCCCGTCGCCATGACTGCGAAGAGAGCAGCTGGCCAGGGCGTCAGCAAAGCGCCTCCAGGGACGAAGTGAGGGACCTTTTCGTTCCGCGTGGACGTTGCCGGGTGAGCGGACCCCCATCTGACGGGGACCCACCTTACTCCACAAAGCGGAGTGCGAGGGTGTCAGATGGCCAGACATCGAAATGTAAAATATTCCCGCGAGTACAAGCGGGAAGCACACGATCAGTGAGCTGGACCGGCGAGTGGAAGAGGATGGGTGCGCTGCTGCTGCAGCGAACCCCGTCAGCGGGCGGCAGACACCATGTAGTCGACGGAATTGACGATCGATTCGTCGGCAAGATCGACCCGGCCACCCTTCGGCGGCATGTAACCGGCCTGGCCCTGGAAGCCCTGGATCGAATGCTGGTGGAGGGTGTCCATGCCCTTCGCGATGCGGGGTGCCCAGGCCTCCTTGTTGCCGAAGAGTGGCGCTCCGCCAATGCCCTGGCCATGGCAGGCGACGCAGGCCATGTTGTAGACGGCTTCGCCCGTCATCGGGGCCGCTGCGACAGTCGGAGCGGCGGGTGGCGGAGAAGCGGCTTCGACGGCCGAGTTGTCCTGGCCAGACACGGCCAGCAGGGCCACGGGCTTGAGCCGGGCGTTCGTGGCTGCCATTGCCGCCGGGTCGGTCAGGACATGCTGTTCCTGGGTATTCACGGCCACGATCCGGGCCAGGACGTACAAGGCAAAGGCGACGGCGACCAGGCTGCCTAGGACCAGCATGAAGGTGTCGAAGAAATGCTTGTCGTGCGAGTCGCTGTACTGACTTTCCCGGGAATCGCTCATTGGAGGGTGAACCGTGATCAGTTGAAGGGTGAACAGCCAGCTGGGTACCGGTGCCCGGAACCGGCTGGCCCGGAAGGCGCGCAAGTATAGCCATCTCGCGCCGCGGCATAAACCCGAAGAATCCTCAGGGTTGGGGGCATATGGCCGGGCGGCTCCCGAATACCTCCCCGTCCCGGCCGGACCGGTGGCCATTTCGCTGCTATCATGCGGCCCGCTTTTCCTGTCCCGATACGCGCCCGTAGCTCAGCTGGATAGAGTACTGCCCTCCGAAGGCAGGGGTCACAAGTTCGAACCACGGCCGACCGCCTTGCTCGCGATCCCGGCGACGCCACAGCCCGCAACGAGCTGTTCGACCTCGCCGCGTCACTCGACGGACACCA
>JANNNQ010000120.1:0-4551 GCA_031398625.1 Pseudomonadota bacterium | reverse complement strand
TGGCGGTCATCTTGCGGCTGTCCGGCTGCGGCTGTACCTGGGCGGAAGGCCGGCCGATGCCGGTGGCCACGACCGTGACACGGATGTCATCGCTCATTTCCGGATCGATGACGCAACCGACAACGACGTTCGCGTCCTCCGAGGCGTACTGCTTGATGGTATCGCCGACCACGCTGAACTCGCTCGTCCGCAGGTCCATGCCCGCCGTCACGTTGATCAGCAGCCCATGTGCGCCCTGCAGGTTGATGTCTTCGAGCAGGGGACTCGAGATCGCTGCTTCAGCAGCTTCACGCGCACGGTTCTCGCCGCGGGCCGAACCCGAACCCATCATCGCCATGCCGGTTTCCGCCATCACGGTACGCACGTCCGCAAAGTCGACGTTGATCATGCCGGGCCGCGTGATGAGGTCGGCAATGCCCTGAACCGCGCCCTGCAGCACCTGGTTCGCCGCCTTGAACGCATCGAGCAGAGTGACATCGCCACCCAGCACCGTCAGCAGTTTCTGGTTCGGGATGGTGATCAGGGAATCGACATGCTTCTCGAGCTCGGCAATGCCCTGCTCGGCGATCGCGCGCCGCTTCGAGCCTTCCATGTCGAAGGGCTTCGTGACCACAGCCACCGTCAGGATGCCGAGTTCTTTCGCTACCTGAGCGACAACGGGCGCCGCGCCCGTGCCCGTGCCACCGCCCATGCCTGCGGTGATGAAGAGCATGTCGGAGCCTTCGATCAGTTCGATGATCCGGTCGCGATCCTCCATCGCGGCCTGGCGACCGACTTCGGGATCGGCACCGGCACCGAGACCCTTCGTGATGTTGCAGCCGATCTGCAGCCCGGTTTTTACCTTCGCATGCTTGATCGCCTGTGCGTCGGTATTGACGCAGATGAAATCGACGCCATCGATACCCGCGGCCACCATGTGTGCGACAGCGTTACCGCCGCCACCGCCCACACCGAAGACCTTGATTACCGCGCCCTGGTGTTCGGAATCTGCCAGTACGAACATTGTTGTTCCCCTCGTTGCTGAATGTGAAAACCGCGAACCGTGATGTCGGAAACCTGAACCTTCAGAACCTGTTGCCATTTGTGTATCCGGAGTGGGGAATTCGCCCTTGAGGCAAAGACAAATTCCGCACTCCGCCCGGACCAGTGCACTTCCGCCAGCGCAGTCGCTTGCGCTGCCGGCACCGGCCAGAGTTCCCTTGCTGCATTTTCCTTTTCCATGCCTTCGCTCCTTACGGAACTTCCAAAACACTGCCATTTGAAACTGGCGACACTTTCTCAACCATGGTCTTCCAACAAGTTGCATCGCTGTCCGCGTGGCACATGCAGGTAAATCAGAGCTTCCTTAGGATCAGAAACTCCCCTGGAACCAGGCCTTCATGCGCTCGAGCAACCCTTTCACGTTGCCCGTCAGCGGCGATTCGCGCCGGCCACGCAGGAAGTTTTCCCGCCCGTACAGCAGCAGCCCGACGCCGGTCGCGTGAATCGGATTGCGCACGACCTCGACGAGTCCAGTGAGGTGCTGCGGAATCCCCAACCGGACAGGCATGTGGAACACTTCCTCGGCGAGTTCGACGGCACCTTCCATCTTCGAGCTGCCGCCCGTCAGCACGACACCGGCTGCGATGACTTCCTCGAACCCGGAGCGGCGCAGCTCCTCGCGAATCAGCGCAAACAGCTCCTCGTAGCGGGGCTCGACCACTTCCGCGAGGGTCTGCCGGGCAAGACGACGCGGGGGCCGATCGCCGACGCTGGGCACTTCAATGGTTTCGTCGGAGTTCGCGAGCTGCGACAGGGCACAGGCGTACTTCATCTTGATCTCTTCGGCGTAGTGCGTCGGCGTGCGCAGGCTGACCGCGATGTCATTGGTCACCTGGTCACCGGCAATCGGGATGACGGCCGTGTGCCGGATCGCGCCGCCCGAGAAAACGGCGATATCCGTCGTGCCGCCCCCGATATCAACGAGGCAGACACCGAGCTCCTTCTCGTCGTCTGCCAGGACGGCATAGCTGGAGGCCAGCTGCTCGAGCACGATGTCATCGACGACCAGGCCGCAGCGCTGGACACATTTCACGATGTTCTGCGCGGCGCTCTCCGCACCGGTCACGATATGCACCTTGGCTTCGAGGCGCACCCCGGACATGCCCACGGGCTCGCGAATGCCTTCCTGGTTATCGATGATGAATTCCTGCGGCAGGATATGCAGGATCTTCTGGTCGGCCGGGATGGCAACGGCGCGCGCGGCATCGATCACGCGATCGACATCGTCCGCCGTCACTTCCTTGTTGCGGATGGCGACGATGCCGTGCGAGTTGAGGCTGCGGACATGGCTGCCTGCGATACCCGCATACACGGAGTGGATCTCGCAGCCCGCCATCAGCTCCGCTTCTTCCACTGCCCGCTGGATCGACTGCACGGTGGATTCGATGTTCACCACCACGCCCTTCTTCAGGCCGCGCGACGGGTGCGAACCGATTCCGACGACCTCGATGAGGCCTTCGCTCGTGATCTCGCCGACGATGGCCACCACCTTCGAGGTGCCGATGTCGAGGCCGACGATCAGGTTGCGGTCGCTTTTTCTAGGCATCGGGCTTCTTGACCTCCTGGCGCTGGACGGTACGCGTGGGTCCGGCATTGCCGGTCATCGCTTCGGGGGCCGCCCCCGCGGTCCAGCCAACGGAAAAACCATTGCTGTAGCGCAGATCCACATACGTGATGGCTTCTGCGCGGGTGGCAACCAGCGGGCTTGCCACGGTGATGAATCGTTCGAGTCGCGCAGGGATGTCCTGCCGGCCGAGCCGCACCGACACGCCGTTGCTCAACGTCAACTGCCACGCGCCGCGCGGATCCAGTTCCACTTTCGCGAGCCGCATGCCGACCGCCAGCAACCGGGGATAGGTATCGAGGTACAGCTTCGCGACTTCGGCCTCGCTGCCTTCCGGTCCATCGAGCTGCGGCAGTTCGGGAGGCAGATGCCGCGCTTCGCGCAGGAAGAGTTCGCCGCGCGTGTTGAGCAGGCCGTCCACTCCCCACCTGGCTGCCGGCACATGCTCGGTGATGAATACGCGCAGGCCATTCGGCCAGCTGCGTTCCACCTGGGCGCGATCCACCCAGTCGATCCTCTCCAGCGCCAGCTGCACCCCCTGCAGGTCGACCGTAAGGAAACCCGCAGCTGCGAAGGGTGCAATGGCCTGTTCAATCTCGGGGGAAGCCACGCGCTGGAAGCGTCCTTGCACTTCGATCCGGTGCACTGGCCGGTCGAGCGCCATCGCGAGCGACCAGCCCAGCGTGCCGACGGCCGCCATCGCTGCGACCCCCATCCCGATGCGCCGATAGTCGAGCTCGGGCAGGCGCAGCGCGGGCTCGACAGTCTTGCGGCGATTGCGCTTGCGGATGCCGGTGAACATCAGCGCGGCCCCCCGTTGGCGGAACCGCAGCTGCTTTCGAGAATCTTCCACACCAGGTCGTCGAACCCTATCCCCAAGGCCTCAGCGGCCTTGGGAACCAGCGAATGACTGGTCATGCCGGGCGCCGTGTTCACCTCGAGCAGATAGTTGTGCCCGTCGCGCGAACGCATGAGATCGATGCGGCCCCACCCGCTGCAGCCGACAGCCTGGAAGGCACGCACTGCCAGCTCCCGCATCCCGGTTTCGGCAGCCCCTTCCAGGCCCGGGCAGACATAGCGCGTGTCTTCGGCGACGTACTTGGCGTGATAGTCGTAGTACTCGCCGGCCGGGACGATGCGGATGCTCGGCAGCGCCTGCGTGCCGATGACGCCCACCGTGTACTCGTCGCCCACGATCAGCTCTTCCATCAGCATGTCGCCGTAGCGGGCCGCGACCTGGACCGCCGCGGGCAAGTCGGATTCCTGGAATACGCGACTCACACCCACGCTCGATCCCTCGCAGGCGGGCTTGACGATGACCGGCAGCCCGAGCGACACCGCCGCCGCATGCAGATCCGCACCGGGCGCGAGCGCGATGTGACGCGGGGTGGGCAACCCGAGGGCCAGCCAGACCTGTTTCGTGCGGATCTTGTCCATCGACAACGAGGAGCCGAGCACACCGGAACCCGTGTAGGGCACGTCGAAGGCGTCGAGCAGTCCCTGCAGCATGCCGTCCTCGCCACCACCCCGGTTACCGTGAAGGATGTTGAAGACCCGGTCGAACTTTTTCGCCATGAGCGCATCACGGAGCGCCGGAATGCCGTCCACGACGTGCGCGTCGACGCCCTGCCGCTTGAGCGCATCGAACACGTTCCTGCCCGAGTTGAGGGACACTTCGCGCTCGGAAGACGACCCACCCATCAGTACCGCGACCCGGCCGAAGGCGGCAGGATTGTCGATCAGGCGGTTCATTCGGCGCGCTCCACAGGCTCGCCTACAATCCGTACTTCCGGGTGCAGGGCGATGCCATGAACGGACTGCACCGTAGCAAGCACATGCTCGATCAGCTGCTCGATATCGGCAGCCGTTGCCTGGCCGTCGTTGATGATGAAGTTCGCGTGCTTCTGCGAGACCACCGCACCGCCAATCCGGAAGCCCTTGAGCCC
>JANNNQ010000112.1:0-19044 GCA_031398625.1 Pseudomonadota bacterium | reverse complement strand
CTGAACAGCACGAGCGAGGGCTCGGCGTACTGCCTGCCGGCACCGGTAAAAATTGCATTCCAGGTGTCTTCGGTGTCCGCGAGGACGAAACCGGTGAATTCGCGCATCTGCGCTTCCTCCGGCGTCTCGTTGATCGGGACTTCCTCGGTGCGGGTGCCACCACCCGTCACCTGGTTCAGGCCATTCATCAGCACCGCCGGATCCTGGCCGGTGTACAGCGCGATCAGGATGATGACGATCGTCCCGATCCCGCCGCCCATGCCCACGCCCCGGGAGATCCGGCTGCCGCGGCGATCCTCGACGTTGCTGCTCTGTCGTCGGCCTTGCCAGCGCATAAGGGGGTGCTCGCTTTACGTGGGGTGTCCGCCCGAGTATGGGCCGGCCTTTGCCATTGTGCGAGGGCTTCAGGACGAGGACAGCTTTTGCAAAACGCCGTGAACCCGTCCATGGGGGCTCCGGGTTCGGCTTCCTGCCTCACACGGTTTCCAAAAGCTGTCCTCGTCCTGAAGCCGGACAGACAAACAAGCGGCAGCACAACAGGCGCAATGCCACGGATCAGCGAGCAGTCGGGGTGCGACCGGGATCCGGATTTACGTGTACTCACCCCTGCCGTCGGGATACTGGTTTTCCCATTCCTGGCCGTTGAAGGGCTCGATGTCCATGCCGGCAACCGTGCCCTTGTCGAGGCAACGGACATTGACGCTGAAGCCATCGGGGTGGGAGCGGGGAACGTAGAAGGACTTCACGCCACAGACGGAGCAGAAGAGATGCTTCGCGGTATGGGTGTTGAAGGAATACGTGGTGAGGGTGTCGTGGCCCTTCAGCAAACGGAACTGGTTGCCAGGGACGATCAGGTGCAGGAAGCCGAAGCGGCTGCACATCGAGCAGTTGCACTCGACGGCGCGGATGTGGGCGGCGGCATCGACTTCGAACCGGACGCGACCGCAATGGCAGCCGCCGGCATGAACAATCGATTTCATCGAAGCGCGCCTCCAGGGACCTGGCCTGCCGGTGCACAAATCCGTCAAGGGCCGGTCACGGATCGGCAACAAGCGGAGTCTAGCTTGCTCCGAATCCTGCTGCCCGAGTTGTGCGCGACGACTGTAAGACACGCAGTCGCAGCTGCACATTGACCTGGGCAGCAGCCGGAATTGCACGGGCCGCTACCAGGAGGAAGCCACCATGTCGAGTATTGACGATGGCGTCATCGCCAACGAATCTGCCAACGAGACGTTTGAAGAGGTGATGGCCGCGCGGCTCTCGCGCCGGCAAGTGGTTGGAACCGGTGTGGCGGCTGGTGTTGCGGCCGCCCTCGGAGGCGTAGGCTCTCTCCTTGCGGCCGTTCCGGCGGAGGCACGCGGTCGTCCAAGGCCACCGCTGCTGGGTTTCCAGGGTATCCCCGTGTCCGCCCTCGATGAAGTAAAGGTGCCCGACGGATATACGGCAGAAGTCCTGATCGCGTGGGGCGACCCCGTGTCCGATGGCCCGGAATTCAAGGACGACGCCAGTAACAGCGCGTACGAACAGGCCTGGCAGTGGGGCATGCACAACGACGGCATGGTGTACTTCCCCTTCCGCCGTTCCTCGTCGCATGGCCTGCTCGTGCAGAACAACGAGTACACCGACGACGTGCTGCTGTTTCCCGATGGCACCGCCAACTGGAACCAGGAAAAGACCAACAAGTCGCTCAACGCCCATGGCGTATCGATCATCGAGGTGAAGAAGGAAGGCAAGCGCCGCCCCGGCCACTGGCACAAGTGGGACAAGCGCGGACGCTCGGGACGCAAGGGTGGCCAATGGGAAGTCGTGCGACCGTCAGAGTATGCGCGTCGCATTACGGGCATGACGCCGATCGACATGGGTGGACCTGCAGCGGGTGACGACCGGTTCAAGACCAGCGCCGATCCGACCGGCCGTTGCGCACTCGGGACGATCAACAACTGCGCAATGGGGTTTACGCCGTGGGGCACCTATCTCGCCTGCGAGGAAAACTTCAACGGCTATTTCCGCAAGGTCGCCTCGACCGACAACCCGCTGACCGAACTCGAGCGCCGCTATGGCGTCGGGCCCACCCCCGCTTACCTGTGGTACACCACGGACAAGCGCTTCGACACCAACCAGGAACCCAACGAGCCCAACCGTTTCGGCTGGGTGGTGGAGATCGATCCGTTCGATCCGAATTCGACGCCGGTCAAGCGCACGGCACTCGGGCGCTTCAAGCACGAAGGCGCCTGGGTACAGGAAGCGCGCGACGGGCGCGTGGTGGTCTACTCGGGCGACGACCAGATCAACGAATACATCTATCGCTATGTCTCGCGCCTCCCCTGGCGCAAGGCCCGGGCGCTCGGCATCAACCCGCTCGACGACGGTACGCTGTATGTCGCCAAGTTCTATGCCGAGTATGGCGAGTGGATTGCGCTCACCCCTCAGCATCCGATGCTGACGGGCTGGACATTGAATGACATCCTGATCAACACGCGAGGGGCAGCCGACCTCGTGGGTGCCACCAAGATGGATCGTCCGGAGTGGATCGACACGTTCCCCGATTCGCTCACTGCGATCGCGACGCTGACCAACAACAGCGGCCGCGGCACGGCGTTTCCGACCGATCCGGCCAATCCCCGGCCCGCGAACGTGTACGGCCACATCATCAAGTGGTACTACAAGAAGGACTGGACAGAACCGACCTTCGGCTGGGACATCTTCGCCCTGTGCGGCGATCCGGCGAATCCCGCCCATGGTTCCACGATCGTCGGCGACAAGTACGGCTCTCCCGACGGCATCTACGTGGCCCCGAGCGGCCGACTCTGGATCCAGACCGATGTCTCGGGCAACACGATCAACTCCGGGAACTATGCCGGGTTCGGCAACAACCAGATGCTCTGCGCAGACATCGAAACGGGGGAGACACGCCGTTTCCTCGTCGGTCCGAACATCTGCGAGATCACGGGTGTCTTTGTCACTCCGGACGAGCGCACGATGTTCGTGGGCGTACAGCATCCCGGCGAATCACCGAGCAACACCGTGCCGAACGATCCGCTGAAACCGAAGCAGTACAGCTCGTGGCCGGACGGGCCCCTGGGTGGAAGGCCCAGATCGGCCTGCGTGGTGATCACCAAGGACGATGGTGGGGTGATCGGGAGCTGACCGGTCTTGCGCCCGCCCTGAAGGCCCCGGGGAGCAGACCGTTCCCCGGGGCCTTGCTGTGTCCGCCTCGCATCGACTGCGCGCACCGCTTTCCGCCATGATGGAGGGCATGAACGTGCAGATCAGTCCCGCATGACTCCACCCGCCGTTGCCGTCATCGGTGCCGGCATCGCGGGCCTGGCGTGCGCACGCGGCCTGTTCGGTGCGCAGAAGCCCGTGACCCTCTTCGAGAAAAGCCGCGGCCTGGGCGGACGCCTCGCTACGCGGCGCGTGGGCCGGATGGCATTCGATCATGGCGCGCAATACGTGGTCGCGCGTGAACCGGCGCTGCAGGACTATCTCGATCTCGCCTGTACGACGGGCTATGCGCAATCCTGGGTGCCGGTGGCGCCGGGACTGCCACGACTCGAACCCTGGATCGTAGGCAGCCCGGGCATGAGTTCGCTGCTCCAGCCCCTGGCGGCCGGGCTCGATGTGCGCCGCGCGGTCCGCATCGTGGCGTGCCAGCGTCGTGTGGGCGAGTGGTGGCTGAAGACGGAATCCGGCGACGAACTGGGGGCCTACGACACGCTGGTACTTGCGATTCCCGCTCCCCAGGCGTTCGACCTCACTCGCGATCTCAACGACGGTTTCGAGATCGCCAGCCGGTTGGGAGCAGTGAAGATGGCGCCTTGCTGGGCCGTGATGGCCGGATTTCCCGAACGCTTCGATACGTCCGCGGATCTGTTCAAGGCCGAGGGACCCCTGACCTGGGCTGCCCGGGATGTCAGCAAACCCGGTCGGCGTTCACCCCACGACTGCTGGGTGCTCCATGCCTCGCCGGACTGGACCCGTGAGCACATCGATGCGAAGCCTTCCGCGGTGGGTGATGCGCTCTTGCCTGAATTCGAGAAGCTGGTGGGCCCGACCCCGCGCGGTCCGTATCTCGATGCCCATCTCTGGCGCTACGCGCGCGTCGAGCAACCGCTCGGTGAGCCCTGCATCTGGGATCCCGTCATGCGCTTGGGAGTGTGCGGCGACTGGTGCCTCGATGCGCGGGCTGAAGCCGCATGGATCAGCGGCACGGAGTTAGCGAAGAAGGTGCTGGCGGGCGGTTGAATCCGTGAGCGGCGGATCTCAAGATTCAACGAGTTACGAGGCGTTTCCGTGGAAACGTCGGGAGCTGAGTTCTGTTATGTGGATATACGCCTCGCATTACCAGGATTCCACCTCGCGCTATTCGTGTCTGAGCGCCGCAACCGGGTGGGCACGAGCAACGAGAAGGGCGTGCCCCGCTACGCTTGCCAGCGCGATGAGCAGCGCCATTAGTCCCGCAAGTACGAACGTCCACGGCTCAAGTTCGATGTGATACGCGAAGCCTTCGAGCCATCTCGTCATCACGAAATACGCCACCGGCCAGGCGATGAGATTCGCGATCAACACGGGGCGCGCGAATTGCCATCCCATCAGGCGCAGGACATCGGTGCGAAGCGCTCCCATCACTTTTCTGAGGCCGATCTCCTTGGTGCGACGTTCCGCGGCGAACATCGCCAGCCCCAGGATGCCGAGTGCGGCAAGGACCACTGCCACGCTGGAAAACACCGCCAGAATGGTTGACTGCGCGCGGATGTCCGCATAGAGATCATTGATGCGCTGGCTCAAGAATGTGCCATCGAAGGGACGGGAACTTTGCTGAGCCCAGAGTTGCGAGACGGCTTCCATGCCTTCCTGGATGGCATCCCCCTTGAACCTGAGTACGAGGGCACCTGAAAGCGTCGGATCGAGGTAGTAGGCCGTCGGACCGATGGCATCTCGCACTGAACCGAGTGAAAAGTCTGGCACTACGCCGACGATCTCGGAACTGGCAGCCTCCTGCCTTGCGATCTTTCCATTGACCAACGCCAATCGCGTCCACCGTGGAAACTTGCCAATCGCTTCGCTCGGCGAAGAAAAGCCAAGGGCTCGGACTGCGGATTCATTGACGATCAGGGAAGGGTTCTCAGCGATGTCATTCCCGTTCCGGAGTAGATCATCTGCGCCATGCTCTGTAGAGAGCAGGCGCCCGGCAACTGGCTGGATGTCTAGTACATCAAAAAGCGCCGCGTCGAGAGGTACCCCCCGAACCGCAACCGCATTGTCGGCTAGTGACATAACAGACGTCGCGTCGCCGCCATACAGCGCCGCCCCCCCCGCACAGCTTGCCGTACGGATCGCGTCGATAGCTCGAGTCATTTCGACAAGTGTTCGAGAACAAATAACAGACTGTGAGCCAATATAAATTGTGTCAGCGGACACCCGCAGACGGTCCTCGATCGCATACTGCGTCTGACGATAGATGGTGAAGGTTGCGACGACGAGTGTGATCAGCGTTGCGAACTGAAAGATGACCAGTCCTTGTCGCAAGCGGCCGGAGCCTGGAAGGGAGGGAGGAAGGCCTTTTAGTGCAAGACTTGGCCTGAAGCGCGACAGATAGAGGGCCGGGTACACCCCTGCAGCAATACCGGTAACTATGCCGAGACCGATGATTCCCGCAGCCAGATCCGGATTGCCAATGAGATCGAACGCAATCTGACGCTGGAGAAAGCCATTGAAGGCAGGCAGGAGCAGATTCACAGCAATGATGGCAGGTACCAGGGCAAGCGCCGCATAGAGCAGGGATTCTCCCAGGAACTGGGCCATGATCTGAAGCCAGGTGGCGCCACTCGCCTTGCGGACACCCACCTCCATCGCACGTCGGGTGACACGTGCCGTCATCATGCTGACGAAGTTACCGCAGGCTACAAACAGGATGAGCAGCGCGATGCCTGCAAACGCTTGAATCACGCGTGGGTCGGATGGTGGCTTTATGGCGCCGATGCTCGGCGGAGCGAGATGAATGTCTGTGAGTCGGGTAAGTGTGAACGTGTAAGTGCTCGCAATAGGCGTGCCATTACCGTTACGGTTACCAGAGAGGTGCGAGTCGACGAACGCACGCAGTCTCGACTCGACGCTCTCGATGCTTGCCCCGGCATGCAGACGGACATAGGTATAGGCATCTTCGATGCGGAACGCGCCAGGTCTACTCTGTTGAGCTTCGCGCATGCTCAACCAAGAGAAACTGGCGATGCCGGGCAAGAATACTTCGACGTCGAGGTGTCCATTCGAGGGCAGGTCTTCGACGACTGCCACAACGCGCATGACGTTGGTGCGCTCGATATCGAGAGGCATGCCCAAGTCGTTGAGGAATGTGACCACATCGATGGTCCGCCCAATCGGATCCTGGTCGCCGAAAAACTGGCGCGTGGCTTTGCGCGTCAGTACAACGGTGTCCGGCTGGTCCAATGCACCGTCGAGGCTCCCCGAAATCGGATGCATGGGAAACATCTCGAAGAAGTTGGGGTCCACCCAATACGCCCTCAAATCCGTCGGCTCTGCGGCGCCCGTGCGGCGCAGTCTGTCAAGGGCGATGGCGAGGCGCGTTGTCAGTTCGATCTCGGGAAAAGTGAGTTTCAAGGCAGGTGCATCGGTCACCGATGTACGGCTCACCCGCCTGGGGGCACGACCCGGGGGGCTTATCAACTCACCGACCTGATAAACACGCTCACCGTCTGGAATGTGTTGGTCGTAGCTGTATTCGTCCCTGACATAGAGTGCAATCAGGATCGCGGCCGTGAATCCGAGGAAGAGCCCGAACACGCTGACGAGCGTGTTGACGCGATTGCGCAGCAGATTGCGGACGGCTGCGACAAGCCAGTTCTCCAGCATGTGATGCTACCTCGCGGTCTTTTCTAGAATTATCCTTATGCGGCAGCCAGTACAGAATCGAGCAGACTACCATCGAGCAGACGGATACAGCGGTGGGCCCGTGCCGCAAACGTCTCCGAATGGGTGACCATGACGACAGTGGTGCCTTTGCCGACCGACTGCTCCAGCATCTGCATCACTGCTTCGCCGTTCTCAGTGTCAAGATTGCCGGTGGGTTCGTCGGCAAGGATCAGCTTGGGTTCGCAGACCAAAGCGCGGGCAATGGCGACGCGTTGCTGTTGGCCTCCGGAAAGCTGCTGGGGCACGTGGGTGGCACGGTGCGCGAGGCCCACGTGCTCGAGCATCCGGGAGACGCGGCGTTTTCTTTCCGAGGATGAAACGCCCCGGTAAATGAGTGCGACTTCGACGTTTTCGGCGACATTGAGGTCGTCGATGAGATTGAAGCTCTGAAAGATGAACCCGACCCCGGTCTTGCGGCGTACCGCGGTGAGCTGATCTTCGCTGAAGGCGGCGACGTTCTCGCCGTAGAACCAGTAGGCGCCGGATGTCGGTTGGTCGACGAGTCCCAGCACATTAAGGAGCGTGGATTTGCCACACCCCGATGGCCCCATGATGGCGACAAATTCGTCCTGCCTGATTTCGAGATCGATGGCATCGAGCGCCAGCGTTTGTACATCGGCGGTGCGATAGACCTTCGAGATATTCTCGAGCTTCAACATGATGTTCCCCTTCACCGTGTCAGGACAATGCGATCCAGGCGCTCGTAGCCCGTGTAGTCGGACGTGATGACCTGTTCGCCGGCACGCAGGCCATCCGCGATCTCCACCTGCTCGGCATTGCGCCGGCCGATCTGGATGCGACGCCGTTCGGCGATGTCATCGCTGGTCAGAACAAAGATCCAATCACCACCGGTACGCTCCAGGAAGGCTCCTGTCGCCAGTACGAGCCCCTGGCGGTCGTCCCCGAGGGCTAACCGGCCCTGCAAGGACTGGCCGGGCACGAGACCAGCGGGATCGACGGCTTCGAAGGCGAGGTCGATCCTGAAGCGGCCATTGGTCACCTGTGGATAAATGCGGTCGACGCGTGCGCGTATCGACTGTCCGTTCAGCTCCACGGTAGCGATCTGATCGGCGCGTACGCGGGAGAGATAGAACTCGTCTACATCGGCGGAAAGCTTGTAGCCCGTCTCCGGTGTGATTTCCGCGAGCCGCTGTCCGGGATTCCGGTTCTCGCCGATCTTGAGATCGATCTGAGTGATGCGACCGGCGACCGGTGCGCGGACGATGAGATTGTCGAGCTTCGAGCGCACCACTTCGAGATTCTGGTGCAGCTTCTTAAGCTGATCGCGGATGTCGGGAAGCAGCCGCATCCGCAGTTCCGCCTGCCGGCGATTGCTTTCGGCCTGGATCGGGCGCATGTGCTGGTAATGCGTGAGCTCGTCTGCGACCGCTTCGCGGCTTTCGGCGGAGGTCGCACCTTTGGCCGCCAGCGCATCGCGCCGGCCGGCCGAACGGGTCAAGCGCACGATGTTGTAGTCGATGTCGGCGAGCAGACGTGCATTGGCCGCAAAAGTCTGCTCTAGGGAAATTTCGTTCTGCTGCAGCTGCGAGATCGCCTGGTTGAGCTGTGATTCCTGCTGAATGACCTGAAGCTGGAGATTGGTGTTGCCGAACTCGATCATTCTTTGACCGGCCTCGAGCATTTCGCTGGCCTCGACCAGCACGCGCTCTACGCGGCCGCCTTCGATGGCATCGAGATAAACGGTGTCCCGCGGCACCACATTCGCGCGGAGTGGAATGAGGTCCCGGAACATGCCCTGTTCAACCGAGCTTACCGTTAGCTGCACTGCAGGGACGCGCAATGTCCTTTCCCCTGTACCAAAGAACCCCAGGATCAGGATCACCAGGAGCGCGATCGTGCTGCTGGTGATAATGCCTAGCCGCACCCCGAGCGAGCGACGGGCCCACCAGTTCGGCTCGATGCGAGTGTCCATCGCGGCGCCGGGGCTGTGCGCAAGCTTGAGCTGCGGAACGGCCATGCATCACCGGGGCTTGAGGCGGCCTTTTAGTTCAGCTTTCAGCAGGTTCATGACGGTCTCGACCGAGCCGCCGCAGAACTGATCGGCGATGTTCTTCACGGCTTTCACCGCGATCTCTTCGCGCGTTTCCACCGCGTGATAGATGAAGGTGCCCTGTGCTACTTCGTGCTGCAGGTATCCCTTTTCTTCAAGCCTGCGCAGCACGGTGCGGATGGTCGGATCCTTCAGCGGCCGCCGGATCGCCTTGCGCACCGAGACGGCGGTCATCGGACCATGGGTCCAGATCAGCTGAACGACCTCGTGCTCAAGATCCCCGAGCGGGGGAAGCGGTTTTGTCATCGATTACAGCCGTGTTACGAATGGTCACATGTGACGATTAGTAACACATAGGGACAATCCGAAGCAAGGGCGCTGCTATTTCGCTGGGACGGACACGGGCGTAGCGGCCTGGCTGACAGCTATTGACGCAACGCCTCACGCCATTTGACGGCACTCCGTACAACCGCGTTCGCTGCGAGTTGTCGGTGGCAGTGAAACGTAGATTCGCGGACGACGCCGGCTACGCGGTAGGTCAAACGTCGTCGGGCACCCTCTGCGGGTACTTCGCCGACACAACAGGTCATACCGGCCGGACCGCTATCCTGGGGCCGACACGGCTTCGGGAACTTTATCTTTAAGGACTACCCTGTTGCGCGGGGCCGCCAACGGGACTGGGTGCGGTGCTGCCGAGCCAGCGGGCGGGGAGATTGAACGCGCTGATGAGGGAGACGGCGAGGGCGGCGGCGTAGGGAATCGACTGGATCAGGAGCACCGCGGTCCAGACGGACAGATCGGGGCTGCTCAGTTCTTCCGGAATCGTCTGCAGGCCGATCGCTACCGCCCACAACGCCAGCATCAACACGCTTTCCTGCCGTGCAGCGGCAAGGGCGGCGGCAAAGGCATGTGGCTGCGCCTGCTTCGGCGTGCGGAAGAACGGCATGCTCTTGGTGACGAGGCCCTTCACCACCGCGAGGCCGATGGTGTGGGACAGCGCCAGGCCCCCCAAGGCTGCTGCAAACGTCTGCCGCAGGTTGGCTTTCACGCGCGTCATGTACAGGTGGATGAGCTTCACCAGCTTGAACGTGAAGAGTGTCAGTGGCAGCACCGAGAACATGAGCAGCGGCGGTTCAATGCGGGCCGGCGAGACGATCATCGCGACCGTCCAGCCGATGGCGAGCGCGTTGAACATCAGGTTCAGGCCATCGGCCACCCACGGCAGCCAGCCGGCAATGAAGTGATAGCGCTGGCCCGCGGACAGGCGCTGGTCCTTGTGCGAGAACAGCGGCTTCAGGTGGGCCCGCAGGATCTGCATGGCGCCATAGGCCCAGCGGAAGCGCTGCTTCTTGAAGTCGATGAAGTTGTCGGGCATCACGCCACGTCCGTAACTTGACGCGACGTAGGTCGCTTCAAAGCCGCTCTCGAAGATCTTGAGGCCGAGCTCCGCATCCTCCGTGATGCACCACTCGGCCCAGCCGTCGACGCTTTCGAGCACGCTGCGACGGACGAGCGTCATGGTGCCGTGCTGGATGATCGCGTTGCGCTCGTTGCGGGTAACCATGCCGATCTGGAAGAAGCCGCGGTATTCCGCGTGGCACATCGCCTTGAACAGGTTGTCGTCGGCATCGCGGTAGTCCTGCGGCGCCTGCACGATCGCGGTCTTCGGGTTGTCGAAGGCGGGCACGAGTTCCTTCAGCCACTGCGGCTCGACCTTGTAGTCGCTGTCGATCACCGCGACCACGTCCGCATCGGGTGCGGTCTGCCGCAGGCCGAAATTCAGCGCCCCGGCCTTGAAGCCGGCCAGCGGGCTGACATGGAAGAACCGGAACCGCGGCCCCAGCTTCAGGCAGTGCGTTTCCACCGGGCGCCAGGTCTTTTCGTCCTTCGTGTTGTTGTCGATCACGAGTACTTCGAAATCCGGATAGTCGAGGCGGGCGAGCGCATCGAGCGTTTCGATCAGCATCTGCGGCGGCTCGTTGTAGGCCGGCACATGGATCGAGACCTTGCGGATATGGGGCCCGGCCAGCAGGGGAGCGGGATTGCTCCTGACCTCGAGCAGCCGCCGCCGGCCGGTGACCCATCTTGCCTCTGCCCATTCATGCGCCTCGGCCAGCAGCACGGCGATGAGTCCCAGCATGCCGACAATGAGCAGCGTTCCGACCAGCACGCCGGTAAAGGTCAGGTACTTCTGCGAGTAGTCGTAGATGATGAGCACGGTGAGCGTGGTCGCGGTGTAGACGACGACGGCGAGGAAGCTCCGGCCCCGCGTCGCAAGCGAGCCGCTGAACATGTAGAAGATGCCGAGCGTGAGTGCGGCCACCACCACCGAGACGGCAGCCAGCTTGTGCCACTCCGGAATACGCACGATCGGCGCCACGAACTCGAACTTGGGCTGGCGATTGACGTCATAGACGCCCCAGTACGCGCCGACAGAGCCTTCGATGGCGGTTTTCCACGGCTGGTCGAATGCTTCCATCAAATAGTAGACGAACCGGTCTTCCCTGGCGCGCGCGATGAAGCGGCGCAGGAACAGCGCCTCGTTCGAGAGCGAGGCAACGGCTCGTTCACGCGTGCGTCCGTCCGAAGGCCAGCCCACTTCGCCGATGATCACCCGCTTGCCGGGAAAGGCCTTTTCCAGCTGGTCGACCTTGTCCGCGATGTAGTCCACGGCTTCGTTGACTTCGACGCCTTCCCAGTACGGCAGCATGTGCACGCCGATGAAATCCACGTGCTCGGCGAGCTGCGGATACTTGAGCCAGATATGCCAGGGCTCGGCCGTACTGACCGGCTTGTCGACCGCGGCCCGGACCCGGTCGAGGTGGACGATCAACTCATCGACGGTGAGGTCTTCGCGCAGGACGGACTCATTGCCGACGAAGACGCGGATGATGTTCGGCTGGGTCGCTGCGATCCGGATCGCGTTGCGGATTTCCTGTTCGTTGCGATCGAGGCGCTTGTCGAGCCAGGTGCCGAGCGCGACCTTGATGCGAGGTTTCTGCGCCCAGGCAAGACGGGGTACTTCACCCAGAGAGCCGAGCGTCGAGTACGTGCGCACGGCCGTGGTCTTGCCGGCGAGGACGGCGAGGTCCTGGTTCAGCTCTTCTTCCGTCGGGAGCTGGTCGAGCGTGGCATCCTGGTCGATGCGATAGGGCGAAAACGCGAAGCCCTGAACGCGCTTGGGCCAGGGCGGTTCGGCCGTCGGCTGGTTCCAGAATGCCCAGAGTCCCAGCGTCGCTGCAGCGAAGATGGCGGCAATCAGGATACTCGACAGGATGCGCTGGGTTCGGGATAGGGGCATAAGTTGGCAGCCTTGGAGCCGCCGCCAGAAACCGTGGAAGAACGTGAGAACCTGATCTGAACCGCAAATTTGCAGCGACAATGTAGCAAGTGACGCGGCGCCGCAAGTCGGACGAATCCTGACGGAAGCGTGGGAGCCGGCTGACCTTGGGGTGCGGCCGCTCCGTCGCGCACGTCGCTCACGGTGACGCCTGCGAGCGCGCCCGTATCATAGCGGCGCGGAGGGGGCGCCTGAAACGTGCGATAACAGCGACGGTGTGCGTTTGGGTCGCCGTTTCCTGCGGCCTGACCGTCGTTTCTCGGCTATACGTAACTATCTGAATAAATTATGGATATTGACGGCAGGCAGGCGTGCTTCTGATCCGGGAGCTGCGCAAGACGTATCCGGGGCCGCACGGCGCGGCGCCCCGCGAAGTGCTGGGTGGCGTGTCGCTCGAGCTCGCAGCCGGCGATTACGTCGCGATCATGGGCGAATCCGGAACGGGCAAATCGACGCTGCTCAATCTCATCGCCGGGCTCGACGTACCCGACAGCGGCGAGATCCTGATCGCCGGGCAGAGCCTCGACGGGCTGGATGACCGCTCGCGCACACTGCTGCGCCGCCGGAGTCTCGGGTTCGTCTTCCAGGCTTTCCACCTGCTGCCGCATCTTTCGCTTGGCAACAACGTGGGGCTGCCACTGGCGCTCAACGGCGCAGGAGGCGTGGAGGCCCGGGCGCGTGTCGACTCGCTGCTGGAAGCGGTCGGGTTGCTGGACCGACGTGACAGCTTTCCTCGCGAACTTTCAGGTGGCGAGATGCAACGCGTCGCGGTTGCCCGTGCGCTGGTCCACCGACCGGCGCTCGTCCTCGCGGACGAACCGACGGGCAACCTCGATCCGGACGCCGCGGCCCAGGTGCTGGAGCTGTTGCGTGACCAGCTCAGGCGTGACGGCTCGACCGGCATCCTCGTCACGCATTCCGCCGTGGCGGCCGCGACGACGGACCGGGTCTACATCCTGACCCGGCAGGGACTGCAGCAGCGAGCGGGATGAAAACCGCGAGCCTCCTGCGCTTCGAAGCGCTGGTCACGGGCCCGTTGTGGCACACGGCGGGCCGGACGCTGCTGGCCGTGATCGTGATTGCGCTGGGTGTGGCGCTCGGCCTGGGGGTGACGCTGATCAATCGCTCGGCCGCAGATGAAGTCTCGATCGCCTCTCGCAGTCTGTTCGGCCTGGCTGATCTCGTCGTCCGCGGGTCGAGTGCAGGCTTCGATGAAAACCTGTTTCCCGTACTCGCCCGCCTGCCGGAAGTCGCACTGGCGAGCCCCGTCGTCGAGGTCGAAGCCCGCGTCATCGGCCAGCAACGCACGACGACGGTCCTGGGTCTCGATTTCTTCCGTGCGTTGCGCATGCAACCCGACATCGGCCTTGAGTCGCCCCAAACCAGTCTCGGCGTGCTGGAGGATGATGCTGCGTTCCTGAGTCCGGCTGCCGCGCGTGATCTCGGCCTTGCAGCAGGCGACACGCTGGCGCTGCAGATCGGCGTCGACGCCGTCAGCCTGCGCGTGGCGGGCATCCTGCCGGCGGCGGTGTATCGACAGCGCGCAGTCGTCCTCGATATCGGCACCGCCCAATGGCGGCTGCGCCAGACAGGCGTGCTGCACCGGATAGAACTGCGGTTGCGTCCCGGGGCTTCGCCCGCGACGGCCACGGCCAGGATCAAGGCGCTGTTGCCGCCAGGTGTCACGGTGACCACCCCGGGTGCAGAAACGGACGAAGCGCTGCGTCTGACGCGAGCCTATCGCTCCAACCTCACGGCGCTCGCACTGGTCGCACTGTTTACCGGCGCCTTCCTGGTGCATTCAACCCAGTCACTTGCAGTCATCCGCAGGCGCAGGGAATTTGCGTTGCTGCACGCCCTGGGGGTGACGGCTCGCCAGCAGGTGGGCAGTACCTTGCTCGGTGGAGCGATGGTGGGTCTCGCTGGAGCCGGTCTCGGTGTCGCGCTCGGGATGCTGCTGGCCGATTCAGGGTTGAAGGCGTTCGGTGCGGACCTCGGCGCGGGCTATTTTCGCGGGGTAACGCCTGCGCTCACCGTGGGCTGGATTGAGGCGGGCAGCTTCCTGTTGCTGGGCATGGCTGCGGCGCTCGCAGGGACGTTGCGTCCTGCGCTGGCCGCTGCCCGCGTTCCTGCAGCCATCGCACTGAAAGCGGGTGACATGCGGGAAGCGGAAGTGAAGGGGCACGGGGGCATCGCCGTGTTGCTCTGGCTGCTGGCCGGCCTGCTCCTGCTGGCCCCACCGATCGAGGGACTGCCGCTCGCGGGTTACGGCGCGATCGCCCTCATCCTGATCGGCGCGGTCCTGTTCATGCCGACGATCATGCGCGCGGTGCTCCGGGTCCTGCCCCGGAGCCGCTTCGTGCCCGGACAGATTGCGCTGGCGCATCTGAAGGGGACGGCGCGGCAGGCGACCACCAGCCTCTCTGCAATCCTGGTGAGCTTCAGCCTGATGGTTGCCATGGCGGTGATGGTGACTTCCTTCCGGACGTCGCTTGATCTATGGCTGGAGAAGATCCTGCCGGCGGATCTGTACCTGCGTACCGGCTTCGCCAGTGAAACGGCCTTTCTCGATCCGGATGACATGGTCCGCCTTGCAGAACTTCCGGGTATTGAGCGCGTCGTGGCCAATCGCTTTTCCGAGATCACCGTCGCGGGTGCCGCGGCACCCCTCGCCCTGATTGCACGGCCGATCGAAGCGGCCGATGCCGCGCGATCCCTGTGGCTGGAAGGCATGGCGACCGCTCCGTTGCCCGCGGACACCGTGCCGGTCTGGATTTCCGAGGCAGCTGCGGACCTGCTGTCCCTGGCGCCGGATGAGACATTCACGGCCGAGTTGGCCGCCCGCGAAGTCCGGCTGTCGGTCAGGGGAACCTATCGCGACTACGAACGCCAGAGCGGCTCCGTGATCCTCGATCGCGATGACTACATCGAACTGACCGGGGATCGTCGCGCCAATGCCGCCTGGCTCTGGCTCGAAGACGGAGCCGAAGCAACGGTACTCGGCGCAGAAATCCGCAATCGCTTCCCGCGCCTGGCCGACTATGATGTTCGCCAGCCGGGCGAGATCCGCGCGCTGACGTTGCGGGTATTCGACCGTACCTTTGCAGTGACCTACCTGCTCGAAATCATCGCCGTCCTGATTGGCCTTGCCGGCATCGCCGCGAGCACGAGCGCGCAGGTACTGGCACGCCGGGGCGAACTCGGCATGCTCCGGCACGTGGGGCTGACGCGCGGCCAGACCGGAGCCATGCTGGGAGCGGAAGGTGCCCTGCTCGGTGGCCTGGGAGTCGCGATGGGCCTGGTCGTTGGCACCGTCGTCAGTCTCATCCTGATCTATGTCGTCAACAGGCAGTCTTTTCACTGGAGCATGGACGTGTTTTTCCCCTGGGTCCTGCTCGCGACCTTGAGCTTCACGCTCGTGCTGGCAGCGGCCGCGACCGCAGTCTGGAGCGGGCGGCTCGCGCTGCAGGACGATGTCATTCGCGCGGTGAAGGAGGACTGGTGAACCGGACGCCGCCATGGATGTCAGCGGTGCTGGGGCTGGTGCTGGTCACCCTTCCTGCGCTCGCTGCCGACTACGCCGCGGTCCTTCAGGGCCGTGCGCTCTCGTTTCCGCAGGATGAAGGCAGTCATCCGGAATTCCGCATCGAGTGGTGGTATGTCACGGGATGGGTTGCGGACGAGGCCGGTGCCGAGCGTGGCTTCCAGGTAACTTTCTTCCGGCTTCGTTCGGGTCTCGATCCGGGCAATCCCTCGCGGTTTGCTGCTCACCAGTTGCTGTTCGCGCACGCCGCAGTGAGCGACCCCGGTACGGGCAAGCTGCTGCACGACGAGCGCTCGGCGCGCGCCGGCTTTGGTCTCGCCGAAGCCGGTGAGGGACAGGTTGATCTGGTACTCGAGGACTGGTCGTTGCAGCAGTCGGGCGATCGCTACACCGCGCGGATTCCTGCTGGCGGATTTTCGCTCGACCTCGACCTCGAACGAACGCAAGCTCCCCTGCTGCAAGGGGCTGCCGGTTTCAGCCAGAAGGGGCCTTCGACGGCAGCGTCCAGTCACTACTACAGCCTGCCGCAGCTCAAGGTCAGTGGCCGCATGACCGTCGCGGGCAGTGAGCGGAACGTGCAGGGCACGGCGTGGTTCGATCACGAATGGTCGAGCTCGCTCATGGACGAGGCCGCGCAGGGATGGGACTGGCTCGGGATCAATCTCGACGACGGGAGTGCATTGATGGCGTTCCGCATGCGCGACAGCCAAGGGAACGCGCACTGGGCGGGCGGCAGTTTGCGCAACGACGCCGGGATGCGGACTTTCACTCCCGCTGAGGTGGAGTGGGTGCCGGGGCGGCGCTGGAGAAGTCCGCGAACCGGCATCGACTATCCCGTCGAATGGCGCGTGCGGGCCGGTGAGCAGTGGTTCGTCGTGCGCCCCCTGTTCGACGACCAGGAGAGCGATTCGAGACGCAGCACCGGGACGATTTACTGGGAAGGTGCTGTCGAACTCACAACCGGGGCGGGCGCAGTGGTGGGCCGCGGCTATCTCGAATTGACTGGCTACGGAACGCGGCTGCGGCTGTGATTGCGTCCGTGCAGGGCCGGCAACTGTGCGGCTGTTAACAGTTGATGCGGATCACCTGGCTCCCGACGACGGCCTGGTGAACGCGCGCTGCTAGGATTCCGCCACAGTCAAGGTTTCCTGCGAGCTCCCCGTGACCGACCGTCCTGCGATTCCCGCGACCCGACCCGTGCGCGTGCTGCATCTGGTCAGTGGTGGCACCGAGTCCAACGCCACCGTCAACGGCATGCTGTTGCCGCTGCTGATCCGCGGCGACCGGCGTCGCGTGCAGGGCCAGGTGGTGCATTTCCTTCCCGGTCATCCGCATGCGGAAGTGATTCGCCAGAAGGGCGTGCCCGTGCACGAGATGAAGCTGTCGATGCGGCGTGCTTCGTTGCTGGCTCCCCGGGAACTGCTGGCACTGACCCGGTCGTTCCGGCCCGACGTGATTCACGCGTGGGGGTGCAGTGCGCAGCTCGCAGGCACCTTGCTGGTGCGCTGCACCGCTCCCGGGACACGCCTGCTCTGGAACATGACGGCGACCGATCCGCTGCCTGTGCGCAGCGGACAGTGGGAGCGCCTCAAGCTGCGAGCCGCACTCAAGGTGGCCGCCTGTCCCGACCAGATTGTGTTCCCTTCCGAAATATCCAAAGCCCGCCATCTGCGTGTGGGCTATCCCGGCTCCCGCGCAACGGTGATCCAGGCGGGCGTCGATGCCGACCGCTGCAAGCCTGACTTCGCGGCGCGCAAGCGGGTGCGTGAACAGCTCGAGCTGCCAGCCAACGCCTTTGTCATCGGCATGCAGGCGCCATTCCAGCCAGAGTTCGACCACATCACTTTCCTGAAGGGAGTGGGCGAGATCATCCGTGCCAATCCACATACGCAGATCCTGCTGGCGGGCCGAGGGGTGCAGCGGGGCAATGCACCGCTGATGGCGCTGGTCGGCGGCGGGACGCTCGCGACGCGAGTCAGGTTGCTGGGCGAATGGTCCGATACGGCTGCGCTGTTCAATGCCTGTGATGTCGTGTGTTCCACGGCACTCAACGACGAGATGCGCATGACGCTGGCGATGGCTATGTTGTGCGGCGTGCCCTGCGTGGCGACCGGCATGGGTGCCCAGGGAGAGGTAATCGCCAGCTTCGGCGCTTCGGTGGAGCCGGGTGGTGAAACCTCGCTCGTTCGTGGCATCACCCGCATCATGGAAATGCCAATGGACCGGCGGGCATTCCTGGCAGCCGGCGCACGCAAGCATGCGCTCGCGAACTTCAACCTCGTCCGGTCCATCGAGCGGTATCACGCGTTGTACCAGGTTGCCGGCGCGAACCTCACGGCAACTCCCGCTGCTGCCGCAGAAGACGAATCCGGAACGGATGAAACGGACCAGTTGACCGCGGCCTGAGGGTGCGCAGCGCTGTCTGCCGGTCGAGACAGCTGCTGTCACGATGCTGAAAAAATTCCACGCTACAAAAGCCTCCCAGCGTGGAAATCCGTTGGCTCGCACCGCGCTGTAAACAATACAGTCTCACCTGCAGAAGCGACTTCGGTATCGTCGCCCGCGTGTCTGATTGGGCATGCAGCGCAGAGGGCTGGTCTTGGGCTTCAATTTTTCACGGTGGTCGCTGGGCGCGCTCTTCCACTACAAGGCGAAAGTACGTGGCGAGCCCGTTGCCAGCCACCGCGTTTCCAATCCTTTCCATGCCGTTTCGGTCGCACCCGGAGCGAAGGCGTGTCCGGTAGCGCGGCAGCTAGAGGGCAGGCGCTTCCTGTCCGTCGATGCCCCTTCGTTGCCATTGCTCGGCTGCAATGCGGGTACGTGCACCTGTCGCTATCAGCACCACCCGGATCGGCGCAGCGATGAACCGCGCCGCGAAGCGGATATCGGCATCGTCAACATGAGCGGAAGGTGGACGGCAGTTGACCGGCGCAAACGCCGGGGACGCCGCCGGGACGACCCCTGATTCCAGCCGTTTGCCGCATAGGGCACTTTTGTGCTCTGCGGAAAGGCAATACGTCGATCTACCCCGTTTGCGGCTGGCATCGATCCCGGCAGGTGCAGTAATCTCTTGCGGCAATCTCCGACCCAAGGACCCGGGTTACCCCCCAAAGATGCCCCTTCCTGGAGCCGGTCATGGCGCTTTCTTTTTTCTCCCGCTGGTCCCTCGCCACCCTCTTTCACTACAAGTCGGTGATAAAGGGCGAGCCGGTCCGTTCT
>JANNNQ010000073.1:0-2524 GCA_031398625.1 Pseudomonadota bacterium | reverse complement strand
CACGATCGCGACCAACATGGCCGGGCGCGGGACCGACATCGTGCTCGGCGGGAACGTCGAGAACCAGATCAAGATCATCGACGCCGATGCGTCGGTTAGCGGCGCCGAGAAGCAATCTCGCGCCGCCACGCTGCACGAAGAGTGGCAAGGCCTGCACGACAGCGTGAAGGCGCAGGGCGGGCTGCGCATCATTGCGACCGAGCGCCACGAATCGCGCCGGATCGACAACCAGCTGCGTGGCCGCTCGGGCCGCCAGGGCGACCCGGGGTCGTCGCGCTTCTACTTGAGCCTGGACGACCCGCAGATGCGCATCTTCGCCGGCGACCGCGTGCGCTCGATCATGGAGCGGCTGAAGATGCCCGACGGCGAGGCCATTGAGGCCGGCATCGTGACGCGCAGCATCGAAAGCGCGCAGCGCAAGGTCGAGGCGCGCAACTTCGACGTGCGCAAGCAACTGCTCGAATACGACGACGTGTCGAACGACCAGCGCAAGGTGATCTACCAGCAGCGCAACGACATCTTGGAGGCCGCGACGCTGGCGGCGCAGATCGCCAACCTGCGCGAAGGCACGATGAACGACGTGGTGCGGACCTACGTGCCGGCCGAGAGCGTGGAAGAACAGTGGGACCTGGGCGCGCTGGAAAAGGTGCTGGCCGAGGAGTGGCAGCTCGAAGTGGCGCTCAAGGCCGAAGTGGAGGCGAGCGACGCGATTACCGACGAAGACATCGTGGCCAAGGTCGCCAAGGTGGCCAACGACACCTTCAATGCCAAGGTCGAACGCGTCGGGCTGGAGCAGTTCACACCATTCATGCGGATGATTCTTTTGCAGTCGATCGACAGCCATTGGCGCGAGCATCTGGCCGCGCTCGACTACCTGCGCCAGGGCATCCACCTGCGCGGCTATGCGCAGAAGAACCCGAAGCAAGAGTACAAGCGCGAGGCCTTCGAACTCTTCAGCCAGATGCTCGACGTGGTGAAGATGGACGTGACGCGGGTGCTGATGACGGTGCGCATCCAGAGCCAGGAAGAGGCCGTCCAGGCGGCGCAGGCGATCGAGGCGCAGGCCGAGAACTTCGTCAACGTGACGTACACCCACCCGAGCGAAGACGGCAGCGTGGCGCGGGAGACTGACCCGACGACGCGTGTTGCGCAGGTGCCCAAGGTCGGCCGCAACGATCCCTGCCCGTGCGGCAGCGGCAAGAAGTACAAGCTCTGCCACGGCCGCTTGGCCTGACCGAGCGCCGGATGCCGGCGGCTTGGTCTACGACGAGGGTACGGGACCGTCGTCTTCCTGCGGTTCCCGTTTGACGCCCACCCGGTAGGCCTCACTGGCCCAGGCGCCGAAGTCGAGGCTCTTGCAGCGTTCGCTGCAGAACGGGCGGTAGGGGTTGTCCGGGCCATACGGGCTGGGCCCGCCGCAGCCCGGGCAGCGCACGCTGCGGCTCGTCGGCGAAGGCGTGGTCATGCCCGCTTCAGGCGCACAGCGTCAGCTCGAAGCTGGCGTCGCTGCCGCTGGGGCGCAGCCGCCCCTCGGCGTCCTGGCGCATCAGGCGGATCAGCACCATCAGGCGGTGCCCGCTGATCTCGGGCACGAGTTCCTGCGCCGGATCGATGTGAACGCGCAGCAGCAGGTAGCTGCGGCCCGCCGCCAGGCTCTGCTGGTACTGGCCGGCGCTGGCGACCACCTTGTGCGGCGCGCCCGAGTCGCGCAGCAGGCCGAGCAGTACGTGCAGCGCCTCGGCAAACGGCATCAGCGGGGCGACCCACCGGGCCAGGTCGGCCTGGCGGCGCGCGGCGTCGAACTGCTGCCAGGCGTAATAGGCCGGCAGGTCGAACTCGCAGGTGCCGCCGGGAATGCCGATCCGGCTGCGGATGCTCATCAGCCACTCGTTGGCCGTCAGCGCGTGGCCGGCCTTGCCGGACAACTGGTTGAGCCCGTTGAACGCGTGGTCGATGCGGGCCATGATTTCGTCGAGTGCCGCTTCGGAGATCGACGGGTTGCCACGGTAGCCGTTGAGCTGCGCCTTGTGCCGCTCGAGATCTTTCAGCAAGTCGGACTTCAGGTCGGCTCGCGCCGCGACGTCCATGATCTCGAACACCGTGGCCAGTGCGTAGTGATGGTCCACCGGCGCCTCACGGGCCATCAGCTGGCCCATCCGGTCGAACAGGTGTTCGAGCCGCAGCATGGTGCGGATGCTTTCGTTGAACGGGTACTCGTAGAGAACCAAGGCGGGCTTTCGGCGGGCGCGTTTGCGGAACTGTCGTCAGGGCACCGATTGTTCCACAGCGAAACCCTCGATCGGAGCGGTTCAGGGCGCCGCAAGCCAGCGCTGGCAAAGCGTTCGCAGCTCGTCGGCCAGTTGTTCAGACGACAGGCCGTCGTTGTAGATCACCGCATCGGCGCAGGCGCGACGCGCTTGGCGAGACGCCTGTTGCTCAATCACCGCGCGTGCGGTCTGTTCCGTCCATCCCGGCCGCTGTTTCACGCGAACGAGTTGCGTCGCTTCCAGGCAATCGACCACCA
>JANNNQ010000015.1:0-8573 GCA_031398625.1 Pseudomonadota bacterium | reverse complement strand
CTTCGACGAGCTGCGACGCCAGGCTGTTGACGTCGATCTGCGAACCACCGACTGCGCCTATTGAATCTGCCACGACCGGTCTCTCCTCAACAATTCCGACTGCAAACCCTATGCAAAGCCCATACCGGTGTCGAAAAAATGGCGGGCGGCGGGGGTCATTCGATCCCCGCCACCCGCCTCAGACGGTTTCTCCCGAAGGCGATCCGTCATGCGTCCTTCGTATCAGCCCTGGAGCAGGCTGAGCACGTTCTGCGGAGCGGCATTGGCCTGCGCCACCATCGCCGTGCCTGCCTGCTGCAGGATCTGGGCGCGGGTCAGTGCTGCCGTTTCCGCCGCGAAGTCCGTGTCCAGAATGCGGCTGCGCGACGCTGTCAGGTTCTCGGAAACCGCCTGCAGGCTGTTGATCGTCGACTGGAAGCGGTTCTGGATGGCGCCCAGCGTACTGCGTAGCGTGCTGACCTCGGTCAACGCAGCATCCACGCGCTGAACCGTCAGGTTGGCATTGGACGTCGTCGTTACGCTGGCCGTGGCAAGCGAGCCCGTCGCGGCCACTGCGCCCGCGGTCAGGCCGAGAGCCGTGGTGCCTGCGCCCGCGCCGATTGTCAGATCGTCACTGGCCGACAGGGCCAGCTGCCCGGAGCCGTTGATCGAGGCGTACACGCCCGCAACGTTTGCGTTGATGTAGTCCACCAGGTCCTGCGCCGTATCGTACGTGCCGGCGATGCTGACGGCCGACCCCGTGCCCACGGTGAGCGAAGCAGCACCGAGCGTGTACGGAGCAGCTGTACCAGCAACCAGGTCAGCGCCCGCCGTCGTCGCGCTGCCGCTGGCATCGGTGCCCGCCATTGCGACCGCTGCAGTGCCCGCGGCACCCGCTGTCGCTGCCGTGAAGGTCAGCGTGCTGCCTGCGCCCTGTGCAACCACCACATCCGCGCCGACCTGGCCCTGGATGGCGGCGATCACGCCAGCAGCGTTGGTGTAGTCCGCATTCAGGGTCACGGTGTCACCACCGACCGTGAACGTGATGTCGTTGCCGACGCCGCTGTAGTCCGTGGTGTTGGTGACGTTGCCCGTCGTCCACACCGCCGCCACGGCGGCCGAACCACCGGTGGTGAACAGCGTGCTGAGGGCAACCGAGCCCGACGAACTCGCAATCGCGCCGATTGCCGTGGTGCGCATGCTGGTGCTCAGGCCCACCGCGATGGTTTCACCGACGTTCGCGCCGACCTGGAAGGTCGCGCTGCCGAAAGTGCCGTCGAGCACCTTGCGGCCGTTGAACGAGGTCTGCGCGGCGATACGCTCGATTTCAGCGATACGCTGCTGCACTTCCTGGTCCAGAGCGGCGAGGTCCGAAGCGGAGTTCGTCGCATTGGCGGCCTGCACACCGAGTTCGCGGATGCGCTGCAGGTTGTTCGTCACCTCCTGGAGAGCGCCTTCCGTCGTCTGCGCGAGGGAGATGCCGTCGTTCGCGTTGCGGACGGCCTGGTTCAAACCGTTGATCTGGGTGGTCATGCGATCGGAGATCGCGAGACCGGCAGCGTCATCCTTCGCGCTGTTGATGCGCAGACCGGAAGACAGACGCTGCAGGGCGGTCGAAAGCTGGTTGCCGGATGTCGTCAGGTTGCGCTGGGCGTTCAGCGACATCACGTTCGTGTTGATGACAAGTGCCATGGAAACAACTCCTGTTGGTTACCTTTTGCCCCGGGCGCCTGCCCAGGACCCAATTTCAGCACTGGCGTAGTGATGCGCGCCCACCTGCTGTTCCCGCCCTGTATCGGAGTGCACGGTACCAACTTGAGGCGTCAGAAGTGGTTTCATGGAAACTGTAGAGTGGATCACGGAATGGGACTGCTGCCGAAAGCCTCAGAGATAGTTGAAGAGCGACAGCTGGGCGATTTTGGCGTAAGCGGATTGAGCCGCCTCAAGACCCGTCAGCTGCTGGGTCATTCGGGTCAATGCCTCGGCATAGTCGAGGTCCCTGAGATCCGAGAGGGTGGCGGCGAGCTCGATCTTGAGATCCTCCCGCGCCGAATCGGCGGTGTCGA
The DNA here is from genome assembly GCA_031398625.1 of Pseudomonadota bacterium. Taxonomy (GTDB): domain Bacteria; phylum Pseudomonadota; class Gammaproteobacteria; order Steroidobacterales; family Steroidobacteraceae; genus CAIUGU01. Next base: position 6,528 of record JANNNQ010000015.1, on the reverse strand, counting down.
GCTGTGCCAGCCGCGCCCCTACTTCACTGCGAATTCCGAGCAGATGGTCAGTCGACTGGTCGATCTGCTGCAAACCGTTCGCAAGGGCGGTCGATAGCTGTGCCGTCGAAGCCGCATCAGTTCCGGAGTTTCGCAACGCGTCCGTCAGTCCGCCCAGCAGGGAAAACATGTCCTCCGTACCGCTCGCATTCACGGCGAATGTGTCCCCGGCGGCTGGCGATCCGGACACACTGAGCTGGATCCCATTGAAAGCGATCGCGCTGCCGGAACTGTACGACCCGGCAGCAATCTGCGTGCCGCCGCTGTCGAGCACCTCCCAGGCGGTGGCTGACGTGAAGTTCAACGTGTAATCGCCCCTGACCCAGGCTGCGCGATTGACGACCGAGCCGGTATCGACAATACCGGAACCGGTGTTGGCAGCAGCCGCTGCCGTAGCAAACAAGCCGTTGCCTTCGGCCACTTTCATGAAGACTTCGAATCCCGAATGGCCATCGGTAATGGTCTGCGAAGCCGAGATCCGGACCTGACGGCTGCCCTGGTCGCCGGCGTACCGGGTCGTGCCCGAGGCCGTCGTCGAGAAGGGCTGAGTGAGCGTGGCATACCCCGCAAACAGATACTCGCCACCCCCGTCCTTGCGATTGGCAATGGTTGCGAGCTCGGTACCGAGACTCTCGATCTCGGTGGCGATTGACGCGCGATCGCTCGTTGTCAAGGTAGCCGTGTTGGCTGCCTGGAGCACCAGCTCGCGTACGCGCTGCAGCAACGTACCGGTGTCGGCCAGGGCCTGTTCTTCCAGGTTGGCGCGCGATCGGACCAGATCGGCGTTCTTTCCGTACTGCTCCGACTCGGACTGGGCGCGCTCCAGCTCCAGGATATGCGCCATGGCAATCGGATCGTCGGCGGGAGTATTGACACGCTTGCCGGTGGCTGTCTGGTTCTGGGTCTCGGACAACTCTGCCTGCTGCTTGAGCATCAGAGCCAGCGAGTTCGCGTGATAGGAGGCCGTCGAAATGCGCATGGCGGGTTCCCTAGTTTCTGGTCGCGCTCAGAAGGGTTTCGAACATCTTGCTTGCCGCGCTGATCACCTGGGCCATGGCCTGGTAGGCAGCCTGGTACTCCACCAGCTTCGCCGCTTCCTCGTCCAGGTTCACACCCGCCAGCGACTGCAGGGAATCCACGCTCTCGTTGTAAACCACTTCCTGCGCATCCCGGCCGACCTGAGCCTGGTTGGTACGGACGCCAATATCGCTGATGAACTGCCCGACTGCTGCGTTGAGCGAAGTCGTGCCGCCGCTCAATACCGGTTGATTGAGGACTTCGGCCAGGCGCTGCGCATTGCGGTTATCGCCACTGCCATTGACGTTGCTGGTGACCTCAAAGGTATCGCCGACTGCAGGAGAGCCGCTGATCTGGACGCGCCAGCCGTTGACATCGATGTCGCCCCCCGGGGCGTAGGCAAAGCTTCCGGCGCCATTCACCGAGTACGTGGTGGCCGTCAGGAACTCGATCGTGACCGGCGAGCGTAGCTGGGCATTGGTGGCGTCGAGCACTTCGCCTGCCGAGATCGTCGCGTTCCCGGCATTATCGGCGGCAGCCGATCCGATCACGGGCGTTGCCGCGGCGACCTCTGCAGGATCGGTGACAAGCACCCGCAAGCCGTCGACGGCATCCCGCGTCGGCAGAATCTGGAACCGGTCGCCAGGCTGGGCGGTACCACGGACAACGATGGACAGCCCATCGGCGACGAAGGGATCAGCCACGGTGCCGGTACCCGTCATGGCCACGGCCGCGCCGGTATCCTTGCGTTGCAACGACCATCCGGCCGCCGCCCGGGTCATCACGTAATCTGCCGTAGTCAGATTCCCTGCCGCCGTTCGCGTCACGGCCAGAGAGCCGGTTCCGGCGTTGCCGGTGCTGGCCTGGATCAGGACGTCGCCGGTGGCAAAAAAGTCGCCACCAAGATTGCCATTGAGATCAATGCCTTCTTCATGCTGGCCGTTCATCGTCTCCGCGAGCGCGACACTGAAGCGGCCGAGCGTGTTTCGCGCAGGATCGAGAATCTGGTTGCGGAAGTCGACCATACCGCCCAGCGAGCCACCGGACAGACGACCGGTCACGTCGATCGTCGAGCCGGATGTCTCCAGAGAGATGACCTTGCGTGTCGCGTCGAACGGATCGGCTGTGGTGACAAGCTTAGCTGCAGTCTGCCCGATGACGAGCGGCTGCCCGCTGCCGTCGAAGACATTCACGGAGTTATCGCCCTGCTTGACCGCACTCACGCTGACGTGGGTCGCAAGCTCGTCGAGCAGGCGATCTCGCTGGTCGAGAAGGTCGTTGGGGGGCTGGCCGGTTTGTGCATAACCCGCCGAAATCTTCTGGTTCAGCGTGGCAATACCCTGCGCGAGCGTGCTGATCGCGTTCGTCTCGGACTCTAGCTGGGTGTTGACCTGGGCTTCCATGCTGTCGAGACTGGAGTCGTAGCTTTGCAGGCGGCTAACGAGCGATTCGGCCTCGCTCAGCAGCGTCTGCCGGCTGGCAATGGATGTCGGCGAGTTGGAGACGCCCTGGACCGCATTGATGAAGTCCTGCAGCGTGGCGGAGAGGCCAGTGCTCGAATCAGCAAAGAGATTGTTGACGCGGCCTAGCTGGGTGGCGAACGTATCGAGCTGTACATAGGAACTCGATGAGGCCCGTGACTGGCTGGCGAGGAAGTCGTCGTACATCCGCTGGATGGTGCTGACATCGACGCCATTGCCCACCCAGCCGCTACCGTACTGGTCGGCCTGTCGCGTGCTGAACTCCGTGACCTGGCGGCTGTAGCCCGGCGTGCTGGCATTTGCAATGTTGTGACTGGTCGTGTCGAGTTCCCGCTGGACAGCGAGCAGCCCGGAAACGCCCGTAGAAAGAAGATCAGCCATGGAAACTCCGGAGAGAAGGGCTGTGGGTTATGGGCCGTGGACTGTGGGCTGTGGTCAGAAAATGAATGGCCAACGCTCTGCCCGGAGCCCGGCGCCTCATCGTCAGCGTCATGGCTTTTCCCCTTGAGCGACGGTTATCGGCGCCGCAGCAGGATCCTTGAGCAGCGTCTTCAGGCTTTCGGCCACCGCCTTGAGCTTGGTTGCATAATCCGGATCGGTAGCGTAGCCCCCGTCCTGCAGCGCCTGTGCGAAGGCCCCGACATCTCCGCCGCAGTCACGGGCAGCTGCGTAGCGGTCGAGACCGCCGAGCAGGGAGGCATAGTCCCTGAAGCAATCGGCCGGCGAGTCATAGGCGCGGAAACGCTCGATCCGGCGCGTCGCCAGGCCAGCGTCATATTCAAGCGTGCTGATGCCGATCGTGGCGCCCTGCCACTTCCCGGTCGCCTTGATGCCGAAGAGGTTGAAGCTGCTCGTGCCGCTGGCCCCGTTCGGCACGCTGCGGCCCCAGCCAGTTTCAAGGGCGGCATGTGCAATCAGGGTATCGGGATCGACGCCGAGCTCGCGCGCGGCCTGTTCGGCATGCGGCTTGAGCTGGCGGACGAATTCTTCGCGGGAGGCTGGAGGCCAGGCAGAAGGCTGTAGGCCAGAGTGCTGGGTACTGGCAGCCGCTGCGCCGACCTTGCCGCCCTCACCGGTGCCTGCTGCGAGCCCTTCCTTGGTCAGCTGCTGGACCAGCATTTCAGCCAGGCCCAGGCCGCGCCCCTTCGACATCTCCATCGCGAGCTGCGTGTCATGCATTTCCTGGTAGAACTCGGTGGTCTCGCTGCCCGTCATGGAATCGCCGAAGCTCGCTTCCCGCATGCTCTTGAGCATCATCTGGGTAAACAGGCTCTCGAACTGCCGGGCGGCTTCGCGCAGGGCCTGCGGACTTTCCGCCTTGGCGGCCAGCTTGAGCGAGCTGAACCCTGCCGGGTCGGCATGGAACGCAGGCGTCTGGAGGGGGGTGGAAGACATGAATACAGGCTCTAGGCTGCAGGCTGTAGCCTAGAGCAAGCAGGTGAGAGCCGAATGGGATGGATGTACTCTTGCATTTCTTGTTGCTCAACGGGTCTTGCGATTCCTTCTACCTATGGCCTATAGCCTACGGTCTACAACCTTCCCTAAATGACAATCAGCTCCGCCCGCAGGGCGCCCGCTTCCTTCAGCGCTTCGAGGATAGCGACCAGGTCACCCGGTGCCGCACCCACCTGGTTCACGGCGCGCACGATCTCGTCGAGATTGACACCTGCATTGAAGACGAACATCCGTGCCTCGGGCTGTTCGACGGCCACCTGCGAACGCGGCGTCACCACGGTGTCGCCCCGGCCGAAGGGGTTCGGCTGGCTGACATCCAGGCGCTCCGTGATCGTCACCGACAGCGACCCGTGTGCAACGGCCGCCGGGGTGACCCGGACCTGCGCCCCGATGACGACCGTACCGGTGCGTGAATTCACGATCACGCGTGCCGGTGCGTCACCCGGTTCGATCTCGATTGCTTCGAGCGTGGAGAGATACGCGATGCGCTGGCTGGTATCGGTGGGTGCCGCGACCCGCACGGAGACGGCGTCCAGCGCCTGCGCGGTATCGTCCCCGAGCAGCTGGTTGATGCCCTGGGTCAGGCGCGTCGCCGTCGTGAAATCCGGCGTATGCAGGTTCAGCATCACAAAGGGCGTATTGGCGAAGTTGCTCGGCACTTCGCGCTCCACGGTCGCGCCATTCGGTACGCGACCGGCGCTCGGCACGTTCACGGAAATACGCGAGCCGTCTTCGCCCGAGATACCAAAGCCACTGACGACGAGGCTGCCCTGCGCGATTGCATAGACCTGGCCATCGATACCCCGCAGGGGCGCCATGAGGAGGGCGCCGCCGCGCAGGCTCTGGGCGTTGCCGATGGAAGCCACCGTCACGTCGATGGTCTGTCCCGCCTTCGAGAAAGCCGGAAGCTCGGCTGTGACCGTCACCGCCGCGACGTTCTTCAGCTGCGGATTGACGTTCGACGGGATCGTGACGCCAAAATTCGCGAGCATGTTGCGGATGCTCTGGATGGTGAACGGCGCCTGGCTGGTCTGGTCGCCCGTGCCATCTAGCCCGACCACGAGGCCGTAACCGACGAGCTGGTTGCTCCGCACTCCGGCCACGGAGGCGATGTCCTTCACCCGCTCCGCGTGGGCAGGAGCAGGATGAAAAACAGGCCCCAGGCTACAGGCTACAGCCAGAAGGGCCTTGCAACAGCCGGCGATGCGGCCGGCCCGGTTCTTGATATTCATGAATGGTCTTACCTGCAACCTGGAGCCTGCAGCCTTTCTCAGAACGGCGCCCAGGGGGCGTCGAAGAAGCGGGCCAGCCAGCCCTTGGTGTTGGCGTCAGCGAGTGCGCCCTGGCCACCGTAGGAGATCGAAGCGTCAGCCACCTTGCTGGAAGGCAGCGAGTTGTCCGGTTCGATGTCGATGGGCCGGATGATTCCCTGGATCCGCACGTATTCCTTGCCCTGGTTGATCTGGATCCATTTCTGGCCGCGCACGAGCAGGTTGCCGTTCGGCAGCTTGCGGGCCACGGTGACCGTGACGTCGCCATCGAGGCGGTTGCTCTGGCTGCTGTCGCCCTGGCCGTCGAATTCGGTTTCGTTCTCGACGCTCATGTTCAGGACCTCCGTGCCATTCACGGTCACGGGGCGCCCGGCAATCGTCGGGCCCGGGAGATCCACGCTGGTCGACTTGGAGGTCGTCGTGCTCGAACTCTTGCTCGCGTTGGTGCGCTCCTCCAGCCTGATGGTCACGGTATCGCCCACCCGGCGTGCGGTCGCATTCTCGAACAACGCGATGTCGTGTCCGTACTGGAAGATCGCGCCATTGCTGGCCACGGACGATTCAGGCTCTTCGGGCCACGTCGCCGTGTAGTCATCGATATGCGGAGGGCTGACGCAGGCTCCGAGCACGAGGGCGGACCAGCCTGTGATCAGGTGTTTCTTCACAGCGTGTTACTCAGGTACTGCAACATCTGGTCGGTGGTGGAAATCGCCTTGGTGTTCATCTCGTACGCCCGCTGCGTTTCGATCATGTTCACCATTTCCTCGACGACGTTGACGTTCGACGCTTCGACGGCGCCCTGCTGGAGGGTGCCGAGGCCGTTCAGGCCGGGAGTGCTGGTCTGTGCCGGACCACTGGCTGCCGACTCCACGAGCAGGTTCTCGCCGCGAGCCTGGAGACCGGCGGGATTGACGAAATCGGAGAGCTGGATCGTGCCGACCTGCGTGGGCTCGGACTGACCGGCCTGTTGCACCGTGATCACGCCGTCGGAACCGATCGTCACGGTCTGCGCGCCGTCGGGAATCGAGATGCCGGGCTGCACGCGGTAGCCACTGGAGGTCACGAGCTCACCCTGGGCATTCACCTGGAAGCTGCCGTCGCGAGTGTAACCGAACGTGCCGTCGGGCAACAGCACCTGGAAGAACCCGCGCCCCTGCACCGCCATGTCGAGCGCGTTGCCGGTCTGGTTGAGGCTGCCCTGCGTGTACAGCTTCTCCGTGGCCACGACCCGCACCCCGGTGCCAAGCGCCAGTCCGGTTACATTC
>JANNNQ010000436.1:0-13248 GCA_031398625.1 Pseudomonadota bacterium | reverse complement strand
GCGCTCGCGAGGACTGCTGTTCTATCGATTGCTGACGCAAGCTGTGACTGCAGCGCCAGTCACCTACCGGCACGTTGCAGCCGCCAAACCCAAGCACACCTGATGTGGTAGGGAGTGGAGCTAAGTGGATACCCCTTACGTCCGAACAGTCATCGTTTTGCAGCACCCTGATAACCTGAGTCATGGACGACTTGGGCTATCCATGAGTTCCAACTCGTTCGTGGTGAACCTTGAGGATCCGTCCCCCCCCCCGGATTCTGCCCTGATTCCGTTTCGGCAGGCGGGCCACTACCCGCATCCCGTCAGTCCGCGACGGGATGGGTATCCAGGTGCCTGGCGCTGTCAAGCCAGCCCTTTGTCTTCCAGCGAGCAATCGACTCAGTCACCTCGCAGGTGCCATCATTCGGCTGGGTAATGGTGCCGTCCTCCTGGATGACGAAACAGACGGCACCCGCAGGTCGGCCATCACGCAGGGGGCTCATGACTGCTCGCACCTTCTCACCCGTCTTGTAGGTGTTGCCCGTGACGCCCTGGCGCGTGGCGCGAATCGGGCCTGCCCCCTCGAGGCTCCATTTCCGCATCTGGCCGTTTTGATCCGGGGCGTCGATGTAGAGCCAACTGTGCGGGCTTGCGTAACTCCAGTCGGCCACCCTTCCCTCGATCAACACCTGCCGAGTGGAATCGAAATGGGCAAACGAATGGTGTGCGAGCACAGAGCCGGCGCCGACGAGCGAAAGCCCTGCGAGGAACAACGAACGGGAAAGCTTCATGTAGTCACCCTCTCGAAGTAGTCGAAGCCGGTACCAGGTTCTGATATGCGCCAGAATACCGGTGCCCGCATGGAGAGCGCCAGTTGAGTTGAGTCGATCTGCGTTGCGCATCGGAGTCGTCGCGGCAAATCCGCAGGGAAGCGGTATCGGAAATGAGGGCGCCGCAGCGCAACACGGCGTTCTTCCCAAGCGCTTGTGGTTCCGCGGGCTTCTCAGCGATACAGCTTCAGGTTGTAGTATGCGGCGGCGACATTTGAACGACCCGAAGCTTCCTCAATCTGTCTGATTTGCCGCACGCTTGATCATGATTTCCCGACTTCCAGCCTGGGCTTGGGCTATCGCATGCGTGCTCGCGGCAGTTGCCGGGATGGTCAACGTCATCGGCCTGCTTGGATTCGACCACCAGGCCGTAACGCACCTGACCGGATCCACGTCGCTGTTTGCGGAGGCGCTGGCTGAGGGATTGCCCGTCAAGGCCTTGCACATTGCGGCCATCATCGGGGCGTTCTTCGTGGGGACGGTCGTGAGTGGCATGGTCGTCAAAGACAGCGTACTCCAGTTGGGAAGGCCCTACGGGATCGCGCTCCTCCTCGAATCGGTCTTGCTCCTGTTGGCCATGGTCCTGTTCAACGGCCGGCATGCCGCAGGCATGTATGCGGCTGCTTGCGCCAGCGGTCTGCAGAACGCGATGGTGAGCACCTACAGCGGTACGGTCGTCAGAACGACCCATATCTCCGGGATGTTTACCGATCTCGGAATCTTTGTTGGCCACTGGCTACGGGGAGTGCCGGTTGACCTCCGGCGCGTCAGGCTGTGCTTCTCGGTCATTGGCGGGTTCCTTGTTGGCGGACTCGCCGGGGCCTTCCTGTTTCATCGCATCGAGTTCCAGGCGTTATGGCTTCCCATCGGGATTACGGCCATCGGGGCGATTGGCTATCGGCGTTACGAACAGGTGGGGGTGCGGCCGTAAGTGGCGCGTCCGGTACGCTGTGAGCGGACTTGCGGCAGAAGTGCTGCATTGCAAGGTTGATGTCCGCCAGCCGAGTTGAACTACAATCCGCGAGCCCGGCGCGGGCCAGACATTCACGACAGGGGATTCACGGACATGAAAAAGAGCAAGCAGAGAAATGGCGGGGCTTTGGCGCTGCTTGGCGCGCTTCCCGTTGGTTTAATCGGATGCTCAGGAGGAGAGGCGCCACCGCCCGCGGTGGAGACAGCCGTTCAACAGCCCGCCCCTGCGGCTGAAGCGCCCATTCGCGAAATCACCAATCTCACGGGGGACCTGTACCGCTTCCGGAACAACAACCACTACACGGTGTTCCTGGTGACTCCGGAGGGCATCATCCTGGCAGACCCCATCAGTGCCGATGCGTCGACGTGGCTCAAGTCGGAGATCGCCCAGCGCTTCAACGTGCCGGTGCGGTACGTGCTGTACAGCCATCACCACTGGGATCACGCTTCCGGCGCCGCCGTGTTCAATGACACCGCGGAACTCATCGGCCACGAGAACATGCCAGGCGCAATCACTGCCTTTTCGGGCGGGCTGAACAGCGCGCTCACCGCTCAGGACAAGAACGGCAATGGCCAGCTCGAGCGCGACGAAGTATTGGGTGGCATGATCCCCGAGTTCGACGCCCTAGATCGCAATCAGGATGGCGGAGTCACCGCGGCCGAAATCATGGCAGACGTGCTGGCGCCGGAAGTCACTTATTCAGGTACTCGCACTGTGACGCTGGGCGGCAAGACGGTGGAGCTCATCCACCCCGGCGTGAGCCACTCCACTGACGCGACCGTCCTGTACTTCCCGGCGGAGCGGGTCGCTTACGGGGTGGACTTCGTCGGCGTGAAGCGGCTGCCAGGCGGACCACTGGGCGAGGGCACGGTCGATGACTGGTTGAATTCGATCAAGGCCGTGGAAGCGATCGACTTCGACACGTTCTCTCCCGGCCACGGCATCGTGGGCACCAAGGCCGATATCATCGAGTTCCGCCAGTATGGCGAAGACCTGAAGGCGGCAGTGGAGACAGCCATCGCTGACGGCATGACGCTGGAGCAGATGCAGGCGAGCATCAAGCTTGAAAAGTACAGCGCTTACGAGAACTACCAGAACGTCGCGACCAACATCGCCCAGTTCTACCAGTCCCTGAAGGGGAGCTGACCCCGGCTACCGTCTGTCGGGGGAGCCCCGTAACCGTGTGCGGAATATCGAGGAATCGCGGCAGCGTAGCCGCGGTCCGCGGCCCGCACGCGTTGATGTTCGTGTTGCTCGTGGGCGCGACGGCGAATGGCGCCGCCCCGGAACGTGCGCCTCCGGAAAAGGAAGTGCCGCGTTCAGGAAAGCCATTGGACCTTCGGACGCCCGACATCAACAAGCTCGTTTCCGCCGAGGAACTGGCGCGACTGATCAAGGGGAGAGTCGATTCGGACGTCGACGAGATAAAAGTGGAAGGCGCAAGGGAACTGCGGCCACCCGACACGCCCGTCGTCTGGCCGGGACTTCTCGCTCCGTTCTGGGCGCTGGCACATCCTACCCAGGCGTGGCGAATACTTGCGCCGATTCCGGTGGATCAAATGAGGAACGCGGGCAAATAGCGTCACGGCATCAAAAGCAGCGAAGCAGAATCTCCGTGCCGGACTGACCGATGAGAATCAGCCGCCAACGCCCAGCGGCAGACCGAAGCCCTGGAACAGCATCAGCAGCAGGCTCCAGCCGATCAGGAACACAACGGAATACGGGATCATGAGTGCCATCAGTGTGCCGATGCCGGCATCGCGCACGTACTTCTGGCAGAACACGACCACGAGGGCGAAGTAAGGCATCAGCGGCGTGACGATATTGGTCGTGCTGTCCCCGATGCGATAGGCGGCCTGGGTGGCATCCGGCGAAATGCCCGCCTGCATCAGCATCGGCACCAGGATCGGTGCCAGCAATGCCCACTTGGCCGAGGCAGAACCCAGGAACAGATCCGCCAGACAGGTGATGAGTACCACGCCCAGCAGTGTCACGCCGACAGGCAGGCCGAGCCCGCGCAGCGCCTCGCCACCCTCCAGCGCGATCAATACGCCGATGTTCGAGTTGCCAAAGGCGGCAATGAACAGCGCCATGAAGAACACCAGCACGAGGTAGTAACTCATGCTCTCCATCGACTTCGTCATGCCCCTGACAATGTCGCGATGGTTCTTCACCGAGCCTGCCGCGATGCCGTAGGCGATCGACGGCAGCAGGAACAGCAGGAAGATCAGCGCGACGATCGAACGCATCAGCGGTGCGTCGCTGGCGGTGAGCAGTCCCGCGCCGGTTCGCCACGGACTGCCGGCAGGCCAGGCCGTGACCACCAGCAGCGCGAGCCCCGCCAGCATCACGATCAGGGCCGCATTGAGCCCGCGTCGTTCCGCCGCCGTGGGCGCTTCGAACTTCGGCATGCTGCTCATGTCGCCATCGACCACGGTCGACCGATTCAAGCGGGGTTCGATGACCCGGTCGGTGAGCCACCACCCCAGGGAGATGATCACCACCGACGACACCGTCGTGAAATAGAAGTTGTTCAGCGGGTTGACGGTCGCGGCCGGTTCCAGTAATTGAGCAGCCTGCTGAGTGAGTCCGGCGAGCAGCGGATCGAGCGCCACCGGCACGAAGCTGGCCGAGAATCCGCCCGACACGCCCGCGAAGGCTGCCGCAATGCCGGCGAGCGGATGGCGTCCCGCAGCATAAAAAATGATGCCGCCCAGCGGAATCACGAGGACATAGCCTGCGTCCGCTGCGACATGCGACAGCAACGCGACGATGATCACCATGGGGGTCAGCAATGCCCGTGAGGTCACCGACAGCAAGGCCCGCAGTCCGGCGTTGATGAAGCCGACGTGCTCGGCCACCCCGATGCCCAGCATCGCGACCAGCACGACTCCGAGCGGATGGAAGCTGACGAAGGTCTGCACCAGGTCGCCCGTGAACTTCGTGAGCTGGGCGCCGGACAAGAGGTTGTTGACGACCAGCGGATTGCCGCTGCGCGGATCAATGGCCTCGAAAGCCACCGGGCTCAGCAGCGCCGACATGACCCAGGTGATCGCCAGCAGCAGCAGGAACAGCACCGCCGGATCCGGCAGGCGATTGCCCACCCTTTCGATGGCCGCCAGCGACCGCTCGAACCGGGTGGCAGCCGGACTGGCGGCAAGGGCAGGCTGTTCAGGCACGAGGAGCGCTCCGTTCCGGGGGATCCAGAACAAGAGGTTATCCCACGGCGTCATCGCCCGACATGCCAATGCGGTCATGCACCGCGTCGCTGGCACGATCGAACGCCATTCCGCCTCCGTTCATGGGGGGGTGAATCGGGCGATGCGGTCCTCGTTGTTGGCAACCCAGATTTCCTTTCCGACCCGAATGGCGGCACTGGCACGTGCCATCGAGGGCATGCCGCTCGCGCCCCCTAAGCGCGTGAACGTGAGCAGGGCGGGATCCGTTTCGCCGACGGTCCAGCCCGACGGGCAATTGCTGCCCGTGCAGGAGCCGGGAGCGAAGTTGGGGCCGGCGACGATGAGCCTGCCCTGACTGTCCCAGTGGACGTTGTCCGGGTGAAACGGCAGTGACAGGGTGCTTTTCCCCAACGGAGTCGCCCTGAGATCAAACCGGACGAGTTCGCGGCTGCCACTCGCGGCAACGAACAGGTAGCGCCCATCGTCCGACACTTCGATACCGTTCGGCAACGAGAGCTCCGTACCGGCCAGCGCCTTGAGTTCCCCGCCCGGATGCCATTCGAAAAGGCGGCCGCTGATCGCGCCGGGCGCGACGGAACTGGTCGCCACGCGCGCATCCCGCATTCGGGTTACCACGAACCCCCCGTCCGGAAGCCGGACCACCGAATTGAAGTAACCCTCCTGCTGCAGCGGCACACACCCGGTCCATGTGAGCACCGGTGTTCCTCGGTCGAGATCCAGCTCATAGATCTCGGTCGCCTCGCGCTCGCCGTGACTCGTCGTGAAGATCGAGAAGTGATTGCGCGATGTCTCGGCAATGCTCATGCCGTGAACGTCGAATGACTTGAGGTTCAGCGGGCCCGGGCAGGCTGGATAGCGTTTCCTGTCGTGCTGCTGCCGAAACGCGGAACCCTGGATGAGCTCCTGTACGGTGCCCGTAGCGGGATTGATGAGATACAGGTGGCCGGGCGCACGATGGCCCGACGCAAGCACCAGCCCCGTAGATCCCACATTCACGACATCCTCGGGAACGGACAGGCCGCAAATAAAGGTCAGGCCGTCCAGCGGACGGCAGTCGGACGCGCCACTCTCCCGCTCGGCGGCAGAGGTGGTCACGCCGTGAAGGACCATCAGGAAGGCCGCTGCCGCCAGGATCCGGATTGCGTGTCTGTCTTTGGTATTTTTCACGTGCTCCCCTTTTTTGTATCGGTCATGCGCATGCGCTGCCAGCGCAACCCGTCAGGATCTTGTCTCCAACCTTCTACTGATGCTGCAGCGAGAGAATAGCCGAATGCCGGCCCAGGTCGCCTGGAGAACCGGCAAACGGATGAGAGGGATGACAGGAGTTCCGCGGCGCAGCATGTCCGTCGAAGGGAATGACTTGAGCGAATCAGGTGATTCCCGCGAAAGTGAGCCGGCGGCAACAGAGTAACCATCTGCTCGTTCAGGGGCATTCCGTACGGCGGGTCGAAGGCAGACAAGCGTTTCATGCCTAAGGAAGCTCTGATTTACCCGCATGCGCCAGGCGAACAGCGATGCAACTGATTGAAAGACCATGATTGAAAATGCGTCGACCGTTTCAGATGGCAGTATTTCAGAGGTACCCCAACAGCGACGCCATGCCTGGCACCCAGCCCCACCCTGACGTCGACCGCGTCGTCGGGCACGGCGACCTCGCGGATCGCCCGCTCGAGCGCGCTGCGCGCGGCATCGAAGCGCAATTCGGGCTTGAACATCTTGCCGACCGCCGTTGTCGGCAAGGCCTCGCGCACCATGATCTCCGTCGGCACGGCCGCAAGCACCACCAGGAGCAGCTTCATCAGCCATTGGGGCATCTTCTGGATACGTGGCGGCGCGTCGGCCAGCGCAAGCTCGACGAACGCAGCAACGTTTTTCTCTCAGCGAGCTTCCTCTCATAACCAGGCATCCACTTAACTGGCATGGACCTGTCGACGGACACACCGGGTTCGTACACGGCTATGTTGTGAAAGCCCTTGTGGTTGCGAGCCACTTCCTCGGCCGCGGCACTCGATGGTGTGGATGGAAAAATGCAAGCTGCCGGAACGGATATCCGGCACGGCTGTACCCTGTTACTGCGCGCGAGACAGCTTTCCGTTCCCCGCATCCGGAATGGTGACCAGCCCTACCCGGTTCGAGCTGCTCTGGTGAATGACGAGATTGCCTGCAGGCGTGGCACGCATGTGCCGGATGATGCCGACACCTGACGGGATGGCCCAGCTCTGGAAGCGTTCTGTTTCTGGATCAAAGCGGACCAGCGCATCGGGCCGCATACCGGATTCGTTGTACCAGACGATGTCGTCCACCACCTCGATGGCATACGGGTGCGAGGTTGGGCCGCTTGGGCTTGGCCACTCCTGGAACTTTTCCGTTGCAGGATCGAACTTGCCAAGGTAACCCCTCGACGAATCCACATACCAGACAACATCGTCGCTGGTCAGCGCCAGCCGCCTGATCCGCGTTTCCGGCGTGGCCGTAGCGAACTCGCGGATTGCCATCGTCGCCGGATCCACGCGGGCGATCTTGTTGCTGCCGTTGTAGGCCACCCACAGCACCCCTTTGGAGTCGAGATCAATGCCGTAGGGCCGCGCACCCGGCGTTGGCATGGTGACCAGCCTGATCGCTCCGGAGCGTGGGTCCAGGCGACCAAGCATGTTGCTGTTCTGCAACGTAAACCACAGGATGCCTTGGCGATCGAACATCGGCGTGTGCGGATCGCGCGCCGCCGGATCCGGCATCGGGTAGACCTTGATGTCGCCAGTGGCTGGATTCAGCTTTCCGACCGTGCCGTTCCCGTTGCCCGTGTACCAGATGTTGCCCTCAGCGTCATTGAGGATACTGTGCGGGCGGGCGTCGGCAGCGAGCCTGAATTCCTTCATTTCTCCGGTGGCGGGGTTCAGGCGGCCGATGAGGCTGGCGAACATGCCGGCCCACCAGATTGTGCCGTCCGCTGTCTGCAGCGGATCACGCGGCCGCTGACCGAGCGTCGGCACGATCCATTCCTTGAACTCGACAGCGGACGGGCCAGATACAAGCTTGGGCTCTCGCCCCGGTTTGTAGGGATAATGCGTCGCGAGATACTGGGTCACCGTCGTGGCTTGGTCCTCGGGCAGCCGGATCATGGTATCGATGAGCGCACGCCAGTCCTTTTGGCTGTAGCCCGTCGCACCCGTGATCAGATTGTGCTGGTGGCAACCGGCGCAGAGTCCCTGCACAAGGTTCTGCCCCGGCCCTGCGGGCAACTGGACCGGTGGTCCAGCGGGTCCTTGCGCCCACGCCGCGGGAACGATGACCAGAGATGCAGCGACGACCATGATCGCACTCGTCACGCGGCGTGAAGACAACATGGGAATGTCCTTGAGTCGAGGCAAGCGATGGGCGGCCGTTCGCAATACTCGCCGATCGTAGTCCCCATGCGAAGCCTGTTCAATTCAAGAAGTGTCAAGATACCGGCGACGAGCCGGCAGGCTGGCAAGCCCTGCACAGTTGGTTGATTGTCAGGATTGGGGTGCCGGGCCGCCATAGCGCCAGCACTCCCCAGGGATGGTGCCTGTCCCCATTCCGTGCGTTGAAGGATCCCGGATCTCGCACCGGAAAATGGGCAACTCGGCGTCGCGCTCTCCGAATACCATTGCCCTTCAAGCTGACCGAGGACCGACCATGAAAAGCCCGATGTATACCCATTCAGTTCCCGTCTTCAAGCAGTTGCTGACGGCATTGAGAACCATAGTGGCCCAGGCCGAGGCGCACGCTGCGGCCAAGTCCATAGAGCCACAGGTACTACTGCAGGCACGCCTGTATCCAGACATGTTCCCGCTGGTCAAGCAGGTTCAGGTTGCAGCCGATTTTGCGCGCGGCATCTCCGCCCGCCTCGCAGGTATGGACGTTCCCGTCTTTGAAGGCAACGAGCAGAGCTTTGCCGACCTTGACGGACTGTTGACCCGGACACTTTCGTTTCTTGATGGCATGAACGCGGCACAGTTTGCAGATCGCGAAGCAGCGGAAATCGTGCTGCGCCCTGGCACGCCGAAAGAAAGGAAGCTTGCGGGTCAGATCTATCTCGCGAACTACGGCTTGCCGCAGTTTCTGTTTCATGTCACGACCGCCTACGCAATCCTGCGCCACCACGGGCTTCCCATCGGCAAGCGTGATTTCATGGGGGCATACTGACTGCCACCGATTGCCGGGCCGGGGTGCCCAGCGCGGCGATCACCGCGGCAACACTCTGGTGCGAAGGAAGGCGACGATAAGCGGATTGGTGCCGGCACCATTTTCCTCACGCCCTTGTCGCCTCAGGGCTTCTGGAACACACGGTCAGCCCACGTGGCCAATCCGGACGTGACGCTGCCGAACAGATCGCCCACGACCAGCGGAACATCGCGGAAATGCTTGCGGATGTAGCGCTCGATGATCGGGGAACGCGCAGTGCCGCCGGTGACGTACACGACGTCGGGCGAGGTCTGTGCCTGGGATTCCGCTTCGCGCATCAGCGCCACGAAAACCGCGAGCTCGCGTTCGATCGCGACCTCGAGTCCGCGTGACGAGACGCTGCCCTTCAGCCCCCGCTCCACATAGTCAAGGTCCAGGTGTGACTCCTCGCGCTCAGACAGCTCGATCTTCGCTAGCTCTGCGCTGCGGTTGAGCTGGTACGTCAGTCGCCCGTTGTAGACGGCCTCGATGCGGCGCAGCCGGGTCGTGTCCCGCACCTGCTTTTGCAACTGATCGATCTGGAAACCCGTGCGTTTCGAATAGAACTCCGACTGCGCGGTCACGTCATTGACCGCAGCGGCGGCCCAGAAAATGCTCGTCGGTACCGGGAGTCCGGTATCGAGGACATCATCAGAGCCCAGGAGCGGCATGATCCGGCGCATGGCCAGCTTGATGTCGACGTCGATGCCCCCCACCCGCGTGCCGGTATTGCCCAGCACGGAATCCGAGCGTTCCGCCCGGCCGCGATAGGAGGGACCGACCCGCACCATCGAGCAATCCGTCGTGCCACCCCCGGCGTCCAGCACGAGCACGGTGAGATCGCTGGTGATGGAGCGCTCGTAGTCGAGTGCCGCAGCGATGGGCTCGAGCAGGAATTCGATGTTGCGGAAACCCGCGAGCATGGCCGCCCCCTGCAGGATCTCCGTCGCCTGGGCATTCCCCTGCTCACCCCGCGTGCCGTGGAAGTTGACGGGCCGCCCGAGCACGACATCCGTGATGGGCTCGCCTGCCTGCGCTTCGGCCGTCTCCCGGATATGGGTCAGCATCTTCGCGACAATCTCCGCGAACAGGATCCGCTGGGAGGGCTTGAGCTCGGCGCCCAGGAAGGACTTCGGCGACTTCACGAAGTAACCCAGCAACGGATCGTCGAGCTGGGTACGGATCGCAGCCTCGCCGAACGCGAGCGGGTGGCCAGCAGCCATGGCCTGTTCCAGCGTCTGGGCCTCGATGCGCCCTTCTCCCCGTTTGGACACGTGCAGGACAGACGCCAGTCTCGTGCTTGTCCCATCCAGTGCGAGGAGCCGCGGACTGCCCTCCCGCCAGATGCCGAGCGAACAGCTCGACGTACCGAAGTCGATGCCTGCAATCATTTACACGAATCTCACCGGATGGGCGGAGGCGGAAGCGCCTCCAAAGGGGCGCGATTATGCCGGATGGCCAGCGTGGGCACCTCGGTGCCACAACCCTCACCCAGACCGCGCCCCTTTCAGGGCTTCCTGAAGATGAAGAGATGCTGTACCGGCAGGCTGTCATCGATGCGTTCGAGCCGGAAGCCTGCCGCTTCCACCTCCCGCTGCACCTGCGCTTTCGTCATCTTGTGATCCGCGAGAATGTTCACCTTCGGATCCTCGGCCCGGTATTCGAGAAGCACCAGCTTGCCACCGGACTTCAGCGAAGCGGCCAGCGCGCGCAGCAACCCTCGGGATTCGAGAACTCATGGTAGACATCCACCATCAAGGCAAGGTCGAGAACGCCGACAGGCAATTTCGGATCATCAACGGTGCCGAGCACCGGCACGATATTGGTGAGGTTTCGCCGCTGCATCCGGTCCTCGATGAGATCCAGCATCCCCTGCTGGATGTCATTGGCATAGACGGTGCCTCCCGGTCCCACCCGCCGCGAAAGCCGTTCGGTGAAGTAGCCGGACCCCGCACCGATATCTGCCACTGTGCTCCCGGCTTCTATGTCCATCCGGTCGAGCGCCCGTTCCGGCTGCTCTTCCCGGACGCGTTCGGGACGATCGAGCCAGGCAGCCCCGGCGACGCCCATCGGCCAGGCATATTCGCGGCCGGTGAGCGGATGTTTGCCGGGAGCCTCTCCCGCATGGATACCTGGGGCCTGCAGTCCCATGATCAGCAGCAGTGCAAAACAGGCTGCGCGTGAAGTCATCCCCGTCTCCATTGGCCCGTCTCCATTGGCCCGTCTCCATTGGATCGATTTGAACCTGGAGGGTGCATCAAAACTCATTGCGTACCGAATAGACAACCAGAACCCAAGACAACCAGAGCCCGGAAAGGGGCAATCTGCCCCAACCTCGTCGCGGATCCGGTCAGACGACACCTACAAGACGCACGCCTGTTCATCCGATGGCGCACCGGCCATGGAGCCGTAGGATGGGAATCCGTCAGCCTCAATCAACGAGCAAGGGGAATATCCATGAGAAACATCATCTATATCATTGGTCTGGTTGTCGTCATCGTTGCGGTGTTGTCGTTCTTCGGGCTGCGTTAGACTGACTTTCTTCCGAATGGTGCCGACAGAAGGGCATCATTCCACGAAGGCATCAAAGCGAACTTGACCGGGTAAACGTTCCGGCCGGAACGTCGAGCGTTCAATCACCACCCTGGCAATCGAACAATCGAGCCCAGGTACGCGGATCCCACCTCCGAAGGTAGATGACTCACGCCCGGTACCGAAGGCTCCCAAGACGGGCATCGGCTCCGTTCAATCAAGCTTCTGGCTCTGCCTGCCACGCGCGTTTGGCCAAGTTGGCAAGTCCGGCACCCGTCCTCATTCCCACCATTCACCCCAAGCGCGAGCGATGCTATCTTCCGTTGGGATGCCTATTTTCGATTTCAGATGCGTCCAGTGCGGTCATCGCTTTGAGGAGCTGGTCCGGAGCGATCAGGCGCCCGCGTGTCCGAACTGCAGTGCCGGCAATGCCGAACGGGAGTTCCCGCTTTCCGTAGCCGTGAGCACACCCAAGTCCAGGGCGCGTTCTACGGCTGCCGCCCGCAGCAAGGCCAAAGCGACGCATCGCGACAAGCAGGTCGCGGACGCGGAGTATGTTCGCCGCGAGATCAAGGAACACAGCGGGGGCGGGTGAACCGCACCGGTGCGATTTTCATCCGACAAATTCATGGCCATGGAAGCCGGCGATGCAGAGACCATGATCCAGCACGGGGCGCTCCTGATGCCCACCGGCGGGCGAATGGTGCCAGCGCTCAACGACTCGGAGATTGTCAGCGTCTGAAGCGCCTGATCGGGAGCTCCTGATAGGCCAAATCCTACGGTGAGGTGGGTACAAATGGGTCTATCCAGACCACCCCCCGGCGGCAATATTGGGTTCTCAGCTTCTGCCGCCGCAGGCAACATCCATCGAGGTATCCCATGGCCCGAACGAGAGACATTGATCTGGATTCGCCGCTTGATCAATCGGGCGCCCTGCAAAAGGGGCATGGCATCCGCTCCCTGGGCCCCAGCGACAGTTCCGACTCCGGGGCAGACATGATGGGAATCGGCGGACTCGATAGCACCAGTGACCGGAATGGCACGGGGGAACGAGCCAGCGTGGCGGAGGAGGCCAGTGAGGACTCGGTCATTGATATCGCCCCCGACAAGATCGTCAATGCGGATGGCGCTGGCCTTGGCGACGGTCTCGACCAGGCGGAAGAAGCGCAACTCGGCATGACAGACGAAGAGATCGAAGAAGCAGCGCGAGTCAAAGCCGGGCTCGACGATTGAAGAGGACAATTTGAATTCACGGAACGCTGAATACGTCCCGCGCGATGCGCAGGATCGACAGCCGGCTGTGGAGCACCTGGCGAAGCTGTCGTTTCTCCTCGACCGCGCATTCCGCGTTCCGGGGACCCAATGGCGCTTCGGGCTCGACGCCGTCATCGGCCTCGTTCCCGGACTCGGCGATGTGGTCGGCTCGTTCGCGGGCATGTATGGCCTGTGGGTAGCGAGGCAACTCGGTGCCCCCGTCGCTGTGCAGGCGCGAATGGTGATGAACCTCGCAATCGACGGCATCGTGGGTCTCGTGCCGTTCGTGGGCGAC
>JANNNQ010000369.1:0-7702 GCA_031398625.1 Pseudomonadota bacterium | reverse complement strand
AGCAGGGCGTCAAGGACTTCCGCCGGGTTGAGGTGGCCATTCACCGGCGGACTGTCCAGGCCCGCGATCGATGCGTAGTCGTAAACTACCTGCAGACCGCTTTGTTCGCCGAACTGGTCGAGGGCTTCCGGCAGGGTCGGTGCATCAATTCGATAGAGCGCACGCGTGACATCGGGGAGCGCAGCGTGCGCGAGCAAGAGTCCCGCGAGGCAGAGGACGCGAGCGCACCTGAGGAGGATCTGCGGCGACTGATCGGTAGCCGGCGCTTCAGCTGCCGATGTCATGGCGTCGGAAAAGCACGAGCTCATCGCCGCTTTCCACGACCGTCAGGGGCAACACTGCGGCGAAGGCGGACACGATGGACCGACTGTCGCCGGCGATGAAGTTGCCGCCGACCTCCATGTCTCCGAGTGACGGATCGCCGAGCCTCACCGGAATGGCGGCGTAGCGATTGATTTCCTCAAGTGCCTCGGCCAGCGGCGTACCGCGGAACAGCAGGCGGCCACGGGACCAGCTCGTCACCAGCTGGGCATCGACCTGCTGCTTGCGGGGCGCTGCCGCAGGACCTTCGAGGGTGAGCTGTTCCCCCGGTACCAACCGGTCCCGCCACACAGAGCCTCCGGCGCCACCGGAGATTTCCACCGAACCTTCAGTGAGTGCAATGAGCACGGCGTTCTGCCGGTGCTGCACTTGAAAGCGAGTGCCCAGCGCCACCGTCCGGGTGTTTTGTGCCTGGACGGAGAAGGGCCGCGAAGGATCGTGGGCCACGGAAAACAGGGCGCGACCCGCTACCAGCTCGACCTCGCGCGTGGATGGGCCAAGCGTGGCGGTCAGGCGGGTCGCAACGTCCGCTTCAATGACGGTGCCGTCGTCCAGTGTGAATGTCTGCCGTTCACCCGCCCGCGTTTCGTAGACCGTGACAACGGGGGTTCCGTAGGGGGACGTGACATCCGTAATCCAGGAAAGGCTGATGGCAACGATAGCCAGCCCGGCGGCGAGGGCCACTGGGCGTGACCAGCGAGACTTCCTGTGTCCCGTGTGGCGGGGCAAGTACGGGCCAGGCTGGGGCTGGTGAAGTGTCCCGCGTTCCGTTTCCCCAGCGGTGTCGGCCGGCGAGAGCGCCTGGTCAGCAAGCGCCTGCAGGCGGGGATGATCCGCCGAGCGGGAAAGGGTTTCGGCCAGCTGCTGCGCCAGCGTGTAGGCCCGCGCATGAACCGGATCGGACCGCCAGGCGGCGAAAGCAGACCGGTCCCGGGCAGTGCAGTCCGGCGCGAGCAGCCTCGCGTACCAGTGAGACGCTTCCTCCAGCACCTTCGGGTCCTGTTTCGGAATCATTCACCCGAAGACGGATTGCAAGTCTTCCCCCCTACCTTGGCCAGACAGATTCCGAGGGCATGGCTGATGTGCTTCTCGACCATCTTCACCGTGATGCCGCAGCGGGCAGCAATTTCCGGGTACGTGAGGTGGTGCACGCGGCTGAGCAGGAATACGTGACGACACTTGGGGGGCAGCTGCTCGATGATGTCGATCAGGGCGTCGAGGTCCTGTCCGGCCGCCACTTCGCGTTCGGGCGAGGGCTGGTCAGACTGCAGTTCAAAGTCATCGATGTTGCACTGGCTGCCTGCCTGCCGGGTCACCGCCGCCCGCCCGAAGTCATTCGTGACGTTCATGGCGATTCGATACAGCATCGCCGAGGGCGACTGGATCACGCGGGAGGACTCGTACTGCAGCATCCGGATATAGGTTTCTTGGGCGATATCGAATGCGTCCTCCGGCACACGCAGCCGGCGCCGGAGGAAGTTCAGCAGCGAATCATGGTGGCGCCGGATCACTTCCTGGATCGACAGCGGAGCAGCGACGCCTTCGCCAGCCAGCGGCATCTCGCGAATCAGCGTGTCGGAAGGGGAACTCATGCAGGCCTCGGCGTGAAAGACGTTGTCTCTCCCAGCACGATGCGTGCCAACCCGACCGGCGCAGCACGAACGGCAAGCTGGGCCAGGGCTGTTGGCACCGTTTCCCACCAAGCCAAGCTGCGGAATCGCTGATGTTTTTGAGCCTGCCAGGCGCGGGCATCGCGTTCGCCTTCAGCTGCCTCCTGGACCCGCGTCGGCCAGTCCCGTGCTTTGCTGCTGTGCACCCATGACGTGCCAGGCCCTTGCGGGTTCGCGCCACCGCAGTGCAGGCAACGCGCGTCATTCAGTGGACGCCAATGTTCCCGGCGCCGCCCGCAGTCATTGGCAGCGGCTTCGCAGTCCAGATGACGGCGATCACGCCGAGGAGGACCACGGTCGCCAGCAGGAAATACTGGTTGGTTGCGAGCATGACGGCCTGGCCCTGCACGGTCCGGTCGATCAGGTACATCGCTGTCCTAGAGTGCCACGTCCAGTTGTCGACGATCAGTCCCCCGACGATCGGACCGAACACGGGAGCGAGCGCTGCGTGATGCGGTCCCCGCCTTGTGTCGCGGGAAGCTCGCCAGGAGCAGCGTTTGCGTAAGCGCCATGATCGGCCCGCCCGCGAGGCCCTGCAGCACCCGCGCGAACACGAGCATGCCGAGACTGGTCGAGAGACCACACAGGATGGAGGCCAGCGTGAACAGCAGGATGCACGCCACCGCCAGCCGGACCTGCGTGAACCGCTGCGCGAGCCAGCCGGTCAACGGCACGGTAATGGCTTCCGCCACGGCATAGGACGTGATGACCGAGGTGCCCTGGTTCGGGGGAAGCGGCCAGGTTGCCGGCGATGTGCGGCACGGCCACGTTGGCGATCGTCATGTCGAGGACGACCATGAAGTTCACAAGCGACAGCGACAGCGTGCCGAACAGCAGCTGCGAGCCCTTTAACGGAGTGGATTCCGCCATGTTGAATGGGGATCGTCCGGCGCGGTGATCAGTTCGCGCTCGCCGTGCGCCCTGCCGGGCTGGCAGCAGGGCGTGCGCGCGCCTGACGATTGTCGAGGTTGGCCGCGATGACCGTCTGGACCTGCTGTTCTGCCTGTGCCTCTATGTCGTCGTACACGGCCGTGCGGTACCTGGCTGTTGTTGCTGGGGGGGTCGGCGGCGTCGCGACCGCGCCCGGCGTATCGATCGTTTCGACGCGCACGGACATCGACAGGCCGATGAGCAGGGGGTGCGCTGCCAGTTCCGCGGGATCTAGGGCGATCCGCACGGGCACGCGCTGTACCACCTTGATCCAGTTGCCCGTCGCGTTCTGCGCGGGGAGGACGGAGAACGCACTGCCGGTTCCTGCGCCGAGCCCCGAGATCGTGCCGTGATACTCGACGCTGCCTCCATACAGGTCCGCCTCGAGCGTCACGGGCTGGCCGACCTTGATGTCGCGCAGCTGGGCTTCCTTGAAGTTCGCATCGACCCAGATCTCGTTGAGCGGGACGATGGTGGCGAGGACCTGTCCGGGCTGGATACGCGCACCGAGCTGGGCGGTGCGGCGCGCGACAAGGCCGCTGGCCGGAGCAAGGATCCGGGTCCGGGCGAGGGCGATGTACGCTTCCTTGAGCTCGGCCGCGGCCTGCAGGACGGCAGGATTGGTCGCCACTACCGAGCCTTCGATACGCGCCTCGTTGGCCGCGAGGTTCTGGCCGGCCTCTGCGGTAGCGGCAAGGGCGGATGCGAGAGTGGCACCTGCGGTGACGGTTTCCGTCTCGTCGGCGTCGACAGAGACGATGGTGCCGCCGGTCTGTGCGGTCACCTGGACCAGATTGCCGTTGACATAGGCGTTGTCCGTGGAGATCGAGCCGCGGACGAACAGGAACCAGTACGTGACGACGAGTGCCGCGATGGCGAGCACTATCGTGGCGACGGTGGCGAGGAAGCGTTTGCGCCGCGAACCGTTGGCGCCGGCAACGTCGGCGGAAGAGGTGGACACGATGGATCTCCGGCAGTTATTGCTGCGGTTGAACGGGAATGCCGCCGCCCAGTGCGGCGACCAGCCGGACGGAAGCGTCGAGGCGCCGGGCGGTGAGGTCGGCGAGCCGGCGACGCTGGTTCAGCTGGCCGGCTTCGGCGATCAATACCTCCGTATAGGCACCAAGGCCACCCTCGTAGCGGCGGCGAGCCAAGTCAAAGGACTGGGTCTGTGCAGTGACTGCGGCGCTGACATCGCGCTCCTCGGCATCGATCGAGTGCAGGTCGGTCAGGGCGGCAGCAACGTCCCGTGCGGCGCCGACCACGGTCTGCCGGTACATCGCCGCTGCTTCGTCGTATTCAGCCGTGCGGAGGTCCAGCGTCGCCCGGCGTCGACCGCCGCCGAACAGCGGGAGGCTCAAGGCCGGGCCCGCGTTGTAGAAGCGGCTGCCGGCATCGATCCAGTCATCGAAGCTCGTGCTGTCGAGTCCCACTGCCGCGGCGAGGTTGATGTTGGGATAGAAGTCCGCTTCGGCCGCGTCAGCGCGGGCAGCGGCCGCTTCAGCTCGCAGTCTGCGCGCGATCACATCCGGGCGTCGCGCGAGCAGGTCGGCGGGGACCAGTGTCGGGGTTCCGGTTGCAACCGGATCCCGGATGGCTGGGCGCGCGAGATCGAGGCCTCGATCCGGGCCCGCTCCCACGAGGGTGGCCAGCTCGACGCGGGCGAGCGCCACCTGCGTTTCCAGCGCGGTCACGTCGGCCCGCGTGTCGGGCACGGACGCTTCCGCGGCACGGAGCTGCACATTCGAATCGAGTCCGGCATCGACCCGCTTGCGAGTGAGCCCGAGGAGTCCTTCACGCTGCCGGAAAAGCTAGCGCCCGATTTCCAGCTGATCTTCAAGGCGCTGCCATTCCACGTAACGGCGGGCAATGGCCGTACTCAGCGAGAGTTCCGCCAGATCCCTGTCTATCCCGGCAGCCTGGGTGTCGCGTTCCGCACCGGTCAGCGCGGAGCGATGCCGGCCCCACAGGTCGAGTTCCCACTGGAAATCGAGGGAAGCCTTGTTCTGCCACAGGGTCGAGCCGACGATGGGGGGTGGGAACAGGCCATTCGCACTCAATTTGCTGCGCTGGATGCCGACCGAGCCATCCAAGCTGGGATTGAGGGGCGCGCGCGTCCCGGCCATCCTCGCTTCCGCGGCATGCAGGCGGGCGAGGGCGACATCCATGTCCGGGCTGGCCGCGAGACCTTCCTTGATCAGCGCGCTGAGCTGCGGATCGTTGAACCCCTGCCACCATTCGCGATCCGGCCATTGTCCGCGGGCCACGTCGCCCACGGTCCGGGTGAAGCTCGCGGTCGCGCCCGGATCTTCCGGCAATGGCTTGAGCGGCGCATGGACGGTGCAGGCGGCGAGGCCGCTGGCGACTACCGCAACGAGCAGGGCGCCGGCTGTTGCTACCGCGCGGTTTGTTGCCTGGAGCCGGTTGTGTTTACCTGACATTGTCGGTCATCCGTTTGATCAATCCATTCAGCAGCTGGTGCTCTTCCGGCGTGAAACCGGCCAGGGCCTGGTTGATGACGTTGATGGCTGCAGTAGGCAGCGAGGGGGCAAGTGCCTGTCCGGTGGCCGTGAGTTCAATCCGGATCCGGCGCCGGTCGCCGGTCGCGCGCGAGCGCTGGATGAGGTCCTTGTCCTGCATGCGGTCGAGGAGGCGGGTCATCGAGCCGGGATCGTAGTTGAGGCGCTTGGCCAGATCGGCCGCGGTCACTTCGTCTTGATGCGTGAGCACCATCATCACGACCCACTGGGCGCTTGATACATCACCAAACCTCGCGAGTTCGGCATCGAGCGCGCGCCGCAAGGAGTGATGAAGATTCGCGACCAGGTGGCCGGTACTGGCGTTCCACTCGTAGTTGTCCGGCGTGTAGAACGGGCAGTCGATGGAGGCGGAGGCTTGGTGCGGCATTGCAGTCGCAGCCTAGACAATGATTGCCATGGCAGTCAATCAGGATAATGTTGGGTCTGTCTCCTCTGCCACACCTCGCTACGCTCTTGCAGGAGGTGAACCCAGGAGGAATCGGGAGTCAGCCGGTCAGGCGTGCTCGACCTTCACCGGAATGCGGGCAATCTTCGCCTGCCATTCGCGCGGGCCCGTGTCGTGCACCGCTTCACCGAGTGAATCAACGGCGACGGTGACGGGCATGTCCCGCACATCGAACTCGTAGACCGCTTCCATGCCGAGTTCCGGGAACGCGATGACGCGGCTGCTGCGGATCGCCTTGGACACGAGATAGGCCGCGCCGCCCACCGCCATGAGATAGGCCGCCTTGTACTTCTTGATGACGTCGATCGCTTCGGGGCCGCGCTCGGCCTTGCCCACCATTGCGATCAGCCCGGTCTGGCCGAGCATCATCTCGGTGAACTTGTCCATGCGGGTGGACGTGGTAGGACCTGCAGGACCCACTGCTTCATTGCCTACGGCATCTACTGGACCCACGTAGTAGATCACGCGATTGGTGAAATCGAGTCCCTCCGGCAAGGGCTTGCCCGCTTCGAGCAACTGGCTGATGCGCTTGTGCGCAGCGTCGCGACCCGTGAGCATCTTGCCGGACAGCAACAGTCGTTCACCGGGCTTCCATGACGCGACTTCCGTTGCAGTGAGGGTGTCGAGGTTGACGCGACGGGAGTCGGGAGAAGCCTTGAATTCCAGCTTCGGCCAGAGATCGAGGTTCGGCGGTTCGAGCTTCGCCGGACCCGAGCCATCCAGCACGAAATGCGCGTGCCGTGTCGCTGCGCAGTTGGGAATGACGGCCACGGGCAGGGAAGCCGCGTGCGTCGGATAATCCTTGATCTTGATGTCGAGCACGGTGGTGAGACCGCCCAGGCCCTGGGCACCGATGCCGAGCGAGTTCACCTTGTCGAGCAGTTCGAGGCGGAGCAGGTCGGTCTTCGTCTTCTGCGGCTTCGCACGGATTTCCTGGATGTCGATCGGATCCATCAGCGATTCCTTCGCGAGCACCATGGCCTTTTCCGCGGTGCCGCCGATGCCGATCCCGAGCATGCCGGGCGGACACCAGCCCGCGCCCATTTCGGGAACGACGCTCAGGATCCAGTCGACGATAGAGTCCGACGGATTCAGCATGGCGAGCATGGCCTTGTTCTCGGAGCCACCGCCTTTCGCAGCGACTGAAATCTCGAGCGTGTCTCCCGGCACCATGTCGATGTGGATCACGGCTGGCGTGTTGTCGCGCGTGTTCTTCCGGTCGAACGCGGGGTCGTTGACGATCGAGGCGCGCAGCTTGTTGTCGGGATGGTTGTACGCGCGGCGGACCCCTTCGTTGATCATCTCGTTCAGCGTCAGGGTCGCTTCCCAACGGATATTCATGCCGACCTTCGCGAAGACCGTCACGATCCCGGTGTCCTGGCAGATCGGCCGGTGGCCTTCCGCGCACATCCGCGAGTTCACGAGGATCTGCTTGATCGCGTCCTTCGCCGCCGGACTCTGTTCCCGCTCGTAGGCAGCCGCCATTGCCCTGACGAAATCGGGGGCGTGGTAGTACGAGATGTACTGCAGCGCATCCGCCACGCTCTCGATGACATCGGCCTGCTTGATGGGGGCAGCGGGGATCGAGCGGGCGGGATGGCTGGCAGACATAAGTTGGCGCAACTACTCGAAAACAGGGGCCGCGACTCTATCAAATGCGGCCTTTCCCGGGAATCCGCGGAGCGAGCCGTGGAGACGATCTTGGGACGGCGTCGTGCAGAGCATCGCTGAGCGCTCCGTCGATTCGGCCGACGCGCCGTCGCGGCGCCTCCCCCTCATCGTAGTGGGGCTGTTCT
>JANNNQ010000311.1:0-15507 GCA_031398625.1 Pseudomonadota bacterium | reverse complement strand
CTGCTTGAACACTGCAACTGTACCGCTATCGGCACTGACCCGCCGCGCCCCGCCAGGTGATGGCGCCGGCAGCGTGCAGGTACCGATGGATCCTTGCCATAGACGGCGAACACCTTGGCGTTGCCGATCTTGAGGGCAGGATCCATCGGTACCTGCACGCTGCCGGCGCCATCACCTGGCGGGGCGCGGCGGGTCAGTGCCGATAGCGGTACAGTTGCAGTGTTCAAGCAGCCACCCCCTCGTAGATTCCTTCAAGCCGGTCTTCCAGTTCCTCGCCGGCGCGCCGCAGCGCTTCCAGCGTCGCCTCGTCGGGCTGCCAATAGCTGCGCTCGTGCGCCTCGAGCAGACGGTTCGCAACCTTCACCGACGCGGTGGGATTGAGCGCCGCCAGGCGTTCGCGCATGTCGCGATCGAGCACGAAAGTCTGGGTCAGTTGCTGGTACACCCACGGCGCCACCTGGCCCGTGGTCGCGGACCAGCCCATGGTGTTGGTGACGTGGACTTCAATCTGCCGGACGCCCTCGTATCCGTGCTCGAGCATGCCCTCGTACCACTTGGGGTTCAGCATCCGCGTGCGCGTCTCGAGCGCGACCTGCTCGGCCAGCGTACGCACGGCATGCCCCCGGGTCTCATCGCCAATGTAGACCGGTGCGGCAGTGCCTCCGCGTGCACGACGTACGGCGCGACTGATGCCGCCCAGCGTGTCGAAGTAGTGGTCAACCGTGGTGACACCGAGTTCCACCGAATCCAGGTTCTGGTAGGCGAGATCGACGTCGGCGAGGACACTTTGCAGCAGTGCCGTCTGCTGGACGGCGCGTCCCGCGCGGCCGAATGCGAAACTCTTGCGACGGGTATAGGTCTCGGCGAGTTCGTCCTCTTCCTGCCAGCGGCTGTTCTCGATGAGGTGATTGACGTTGGCGCCGTAGGCACCCTCGGCATTGCCGAACACGCGCAGCGCGGCCGTCTCGAGATCGCAGTGCTGCTGCTGCTGGTAGGCGAGGGCATGCTTGCGCACGAAATTCCGGTCCTCCGGTTCGTCGGCAGCGGCGGCGATGTAGGCAGCCTCCGCGAGCAGCTTGATCTGCAGGGGCAGCAGGTCGCGGAAGATTCCGGAGAGCGTCACGACCACGTCGACCCGCGGGCGGCCAAGTTCGTCAAGGGGGATCAGCGTCGCACCCGTCAGCCGGCCATAGCTGTCGAATCGCGGCCGTGCGCCAAGCAACGCGAGCACCTGGGCGATCGGTCCGCCTTCGGTCTTCAGGTTGTCCGTGCCCCAGAGCACCACTGCAATCGATTCGGGAAACGGCTGTCCGTCTGCCAGATGGCGCTCGAGGAGCCTGTTTGCCTGGAGGGCTCCTTCCATGACGGCAAAGCTGCTCGGGATGCGGAAGGGATCGAAGCCATGCAGGTTGCGGCCGGTTGGCAGGATTGCAGGCGTGCGCAGGAGGTCGCCGCCCGGCGCAGGGCGGACGAAGCGCGCATCAAGCGCATGCAGCAGCGCAGGGATCTCGTGATCTTCTTCCAGCAGCCGGCTGGCGTTGGCAAGTTCGCGGTACATCGCGATCGTGGTGTCCTGGCGCTGCGCCGCCGGGGTCAGCGCCAGCGCCGCTTCGGGCGACTGGCCATCCACCAGCGCTTCGATGATGCCCGCTTCCGGGCGCACGGCATGCGAAGACTCCGCCATCGCCACCAGCATCTCGATGCGTGCCTTCCGCGTCAGGGGTTCGCCCACGACATGGAGGCCCTGCGGGATCAGCGTGTACTCGAGTTCGAGAACCTGCTCGCCGAGCGCCGCGATTTTTTCGGGAGCAGTGTCTCCCCACGCCGGCTCCGCAGCGGCCAGGTCCACGGCAACTGCCTGCGCCTGGATCAGGGAGCGCAATGATTCGTGTCCGGCCATCGACTGCGGGTCCAGGCTGCGCCACGTTTCCATGGAAGCCTTGAGGTCAAGCAGTCCCCGGTAGAGTCCGGCGTGAGCAATGGGTGGAGTCAGGTAGCTCACGAGCGTCGCGGCGGAGCGCCGCTTGGCGATGGCGCCTTCGGACGGATTGTTCGCCGCGTAGAGATAGATGTTGGGCAGATCGCCGATCATGCGGTCCGGCCAGCAGTCCCCGGACAGTCCCGCCTGCTTGCCCGGCATGAACTCGAGGGCGCCATGGGTGCCGAAGTGCAGTACGGCCGCTGCACCGAAATCCTCGCGGATCCAGCGGTAGAACGCAGAGAAGGCATGCGTCGGAGCAAAGCCTTTCTCGAACAGGAGCCGCATCGGGTCTCCTTCATAGCCAAACGCGGGTTGCACACCGACGAAGACATTCCCGAACCGTTCCCCCAGCACGAAGATCGACCGGTCATCGCTCTGCTGCCTGCCCGGGGCAGGACCCCACTGCGCTTCGATTTCCCGCAGCCAGCGCTCACGGCGGACATGGTTGTCGACCGGGATGCGGGCATGGACGTTGGCGTGCGCCCCATAGCGCTCGGCATTGCCGCTGATGATCCGCTCCCGCAGTTCGTCGACGGTCCGCGGTGTAGTGACGGCATAACCTGCAGCCTGCATCGCCACCAGCGTGCGATGCAGGGATTCGAAAACGGACAGGTACGCCGCCGTGCCTGTGTTGCCCGCGTTGGGCGGAAAATTGAAGAGGACGATAGCGACCTTGCGCTCGGCGCGTTGCGCCCGCCGCAACGTGACCAGCTTGTCGACCCGGGCCGCCAGCATGGCGGCACGCTCGGGACAGCTCTGCATGTCCTTGGCGCTGTCTGCGTGCTGCGCAACGCAGCGCCTTTCGCAGCCTATGCACGTTGATCCGGTGGCACCCGCGCGCCCGCCGAATACCATCGGACTCGTGGCACCGTCGAGTTCGGGAATGGCGATCATGATGGTGCTCTCGACGGGCAGCAGGCCGCGCTCCGAGGCACCCCACTGGTCGAGGGTCTGGAACTCGACCGGATGCGCCACGAGGTAGGGCACGTCGAGCTGCGCGAGGACGGCTTCGGCCGCCTTTGCGTCGTTGTAGGCGGGCCCGCCTACCAGTGAAAAGCCGGTCAGGGACACGAGCGCATCGATCGTGCTCGTGCCGTCATGCATGAAGTAGCGTTCCATCGCGGGTCGTGCGTCAAGGCCACTCGCGAAGGCAGGAATCACCTTGAGCCCGCGGGCTTCCAGCGCCGCAATCACGCCGTCGTAATGGCGTGAGTTGCCGGCCAGCACGTAGGAACGCAGGACCAGCAGGCCGACCGTGCCGCGCTCGCCGCCGCGCCGGGGCAGGCGCGACAGCTCTTCGGCGACGCGCGTTGCAAGTTGTGGATGATAGAGACCGGTCTCGGGGTAGTCGCGGGGTGGGGCAGGGGATACCTGCGTGCGCAATGCCCGGCGCGGCCCATCCGCATAGCGGCTGACGAGAAAGCGCACGAGATTGACGACGTTGTCCTCGGAGCCCGCGAGCCAGTACTGCAGGCTGAGGAAATAGGCACGGACATCCTGGGCCATCCCGGGAATGAAGCGCAGCAGGCGGGGAATCCGGCGCAACATCTTCATCTGGTCGGCACCTGCGCTGCCGGACCGCGGCTTCGATCCGCGGAGCCGCTTGAGAAGCGCCAGCGGGCCGCTCTGCGGCGCGTCCATGCGGAAACCTCCCAGTCGGGTCAGCCGCGTGACTTCCCCTGCGGACATTACGCAGATCATGGCATCGCACTGCTCCTGCCGTTCAACCAGGACAGGCAGGATCGACTGGAAGTGATCCTCCATGAAGAGCATCGACACGAAGACGATATCGGCCAACCTGATGTCTGCGCGGCAGCGTTCGAGCATGCCACTGTCAGTCGCCCATTCTGCTGCCGCATGCAGCTGCAGTGTCAGCCCCGGCAGCTCACGGCGCAGGATCTCCTGGGCGCGCGCAGTGGCCGTGGCCAGGTGCGGGTCCATGGTGACCAGCACGAACCGCAACGGCACGTGCTCAGCGGCCGAAATGAGCTTTGGCTTCATAGAGGGTTTCTACGGTGATCTCGGCGAGTTCGCGTTCGCGTGCAAAGCGTTCCGTATTGCGTCGTGCCTTGCCGCGGACGAAAAAGGGAATCTTCTGGAGTTCCTGTTCGGCCTCGGCGGCCCAGGCGAGCGATGCGGCCGCAGTCTTGCTCACGGCAACCGGTGCCGACTGCGTGGCCGCCGGTGCGCCGAGTCCACCCAGATGCGAGGGAGGCGCATCGTCATGGAACTCGGAGTCGTTGCGGAACATGCCGAGCAGGTGTTCCTCGAGGCCCATCATCAGCGGATGGACCCAGGAATCGAACAGCACGTTCGCTCCCTCGAACCCCATCTGCGGCGAGTAGCGTGCCGGAAAATCCTGCACATGGACCGGTGCAGAGATGACGGCACAGGGTATGCCGAGCCGCTTCGCGACATGCCGCTCCATCTGCGTGCCCAGCACCAGTTCCGGATTCAGCTCGGCGATCCGGGCTTCCACTTCCAGGTAGTCATCGGTGATCAATGCCTCCACACCGTAGAGCGCTGCCGCTTCGCGGACTTCGCGGCCGAACTCGCGGCTGTAGGTACCGATGCCGACCACAGCGAATCCTAGTTCCCCGGCTGCCACCCGGGCCGCCGCGATCGCATGCGTGGCATCGCCAAAGATGAAGACCCGCTTGCCGGTCAGATACGTTGAATCGACCGAGCGCGTATACCAGGGCAGGCGCGAGGACGCCTCTGCACTGTCGGGAAGGGCAATGCCCGCGGTACGGGCAACCTCGGCGAGGAACTCGCGGGTGCCCTGGACGCCGATTGGCGTATTCCTGACGAGCGGCTGGCCGAAACTCCGCCGCAGCCATTCAGCTGCCTGCAGGCCTGTTTCCGGATACAGCACCACATTGAAGTCTGCGTCGCCGAGCGCGGCGATCGTCGCCACATCGGCATCCAGGGGCGCCACGGCGTGCACGTCGATCCCGATGCTGCCAAGCAGCCGGGTGACCTCGACCACGTCATCCCGGTGGCGAAACCCGAGCGCGGTGGGTCCGAGCAGGTTGCAGCGTGGCCTGGCGTGGGGTCCGCCCGCCTTGCGAGGGGTGCCCGGCGCCGGTGCGTTGGGACCCGCGAGTGCGCGTGTCAGCTGGTAGAAGGTTTCGGCCGCGCCCCAGTTTTCCTTCCTCTGATACGCAGGCAGTTCGAGAGGAATGACGGGGATCGGCAGGCCAAGTGCGCGGGCCAGCCCACCGGGGTCGTCCTGGATCAGTTCAGCAGTGCACGAGGCGCCGACCAGCATGGCCCGCGGCGCAAAGCGCTCATAGGCCTGGCGCGCCGCGTTCTTGAAGAGTTCCGCCGTGTCCCCGCCGAGATCTCTCGCCTGGAAAGTCGTATAGGTCACCGGTGGCCGGCGATTGCGTCGCTCGATCATCGTGAACAGCAGGTCCGCGTACGTATCGCCCTGCGGCGCATGCAGCACGTAATGCACGTCGCGCAGGCCGGTCGCCACTCGCATCGCGCCGACGTGCGGCGGGCCTTCGTATGTCCAGAGTGTCAGCTGCATGACTTCAAACCGCCAGCCGAGTGCGGCGGACCAGTGGCCGGACGAACAGCTCGGCGAGATCCGCGGCCTGCTCGTAACCCTGGATGGGAGTGAACACGAGTTCGATGGACCACTTGGTGGTGATGCCCTCGGCCTCGAGGGGATTCGCGAGCCCCAGGCCGCAGACGGCGATGTCGGGCTGCAGGGCACGGCAGCGATCAAGCTGCCGATCGACATCCTGCCCTTCGACGATCGAGGTGGCCTCCGGCAGCAACGCCAGCTCACCGGCCAGATGATTGGAGTGCAGGAACGGCGTACCGATCTCGTCGATCCGCATGTCCAGTTCCCGAGCGAGAAAGCGCGCGAGCGGCACCTCGAGCTGCGAGTCAGGGAAGAAGAACACGCGCTTTCCGGCAAGCTGCTGGCGCGCCACTTCCAGCGCCCGATGGCCCCGCTCGCTGGCTGCAAGGGTTTCACGAAGAAATACGGTGGCTGGTATGTGCCAGGCATCCGCAGCGGCACGCAGCCAGAGGGTCGTCCCCTCGACCCCGAGGGGAAAGGGCGCGGGGAGATGGACCGCGCCGCGGTTCTCAAGGGCACGCGCCGTGTCCGCCAGAAAGGGCTGGGCAAGCAGGAAGCGCGTGCCGGGGCCGACGTGGGGCAGGTCGGTCGCGTTGCGTGGCGGCAGGAAAGCCACCGGACCGATACCCAGTCGCGCGAACAGCCGCCGGAACTGGTCTTCAACCACATCGGCGAGTGCTCCCACGATGAGCAGCGAGGGCACATCGCGTTTTGCTTCAGGCAGTACCGGCACCAGCGACGCGAGGCAGGCATCCTCGCCTTGCGTGAAGGTCGTTTCGATACCGCTGCCCGAGTAGTTGAGGATGCGGACGCCGGGCGAGAACCGCTGCGACAGGCGCAGCGCCGCGCGGGACAGGTCCAGCTTGATGACCTCGGATGGACAGGAGCCGACGAGGAACAGCATGCGGATATCAGGTCTGCGCTCCAGGAGCCGCGTCACGACGCGGTCGAGCTCGGTGTTTGCGTCTGCCAGTCCTGCCAGATCGCGTTCATCGATGATCGCAGTGGCGAAGCGCGGCTCCGCGAAGATCATGACGCCAGCGGCGGACTGGATCAGATGGGCGCAGGTGCGTGAACCGACCACCAGGAAAAAGGCATCCTGGATTTTCCGATGCAGCCACACGATGCCGGTGAGACCGCAGAAGACTTCACGCTGACCGCGCTCTTGCCGTACCTGCACATCCCTGCGTGCTGGCGAAGCGACTGCGGCGACTGCGGGGAGGGCGGTCATTTCGCCAGTTCCGCGGGGAATGCATGCATTTTCCGGGCCGACATGTCGAGTCGTGCAGCGCGCAACTTCACCAAGAACTGCGTTGCGTTCACCACGTAGGCGGCATAGGCTAGAAGCGCGAGGAACATTTGCTGCCGAGCGTCCAGCAGCTCCGTCCATAGCGCGCCGAGATACGCGGTGTGCAATGCGATAACGAGCATGCTGACGACGTCTTCCCAGAAAAAAGCCCGCGCAAACAGGTATCGGCCGAATACGTCCCGCTCCCACAGGGCGCCGGTGATCATGATCGCGTACAGCACAAGGGTCTTGACGACGACCGAGACAGTGGCAGCCATGAGCCCGTCGCCGGTCGTGAGATAGCGGAGCACCAGCCACATGCTGACCAGGAACACGCCGAATTGCAGGGGAGCAAGCACGCCCTGGACCAGGGTCCACCGCGAGCTGTCTCGCCTGGCCCGTTCTGCGGGCGTATACAAAGGAGCGCGCACGGGGTCGGGTTTAGTCATTCTGGGTTCGCCGAATCGCCATCGCGTGGATCACCGAGTGCGGTTCAACCCTAGACCCCTGACCGGCCATCTGTCAACTAAATGGAACGTAAATCCAGCTTGACATTGTTCGACCTCATTGAGATCGTAGGGGCGTTCCGTATTGAGTTAGAGCTGAGCAGGAACCGAATACAGGCAATTCCGCAGTAGCGGTGTTGTCATACACGCGGGAGCCTGCAAGCCCGCGACCACTTTGGGGAGGGGACCCATGGGCGTCGGAAGCTTTACTGAGGAACTTGAGGCGCAGGGCTGCTGGGATACGTTGGAGCCCGATGCGTTTGTGCGGGTGACTGACACGCAGCTCACCGAGCAAGCGGTGCAGACCACTTCAAGCCAGCGTCGTGCGCGCCTGTTGCGCACCGTCGAGGGCGACATCATCCCGAGACTGCTATTGGCCGGGAGAGCCGCTCGCCAGGATGCCGGCCGGGCTGAGTCCCGCGCGGCGCCCGGTATATCCCAGGACGATGTTTCCGAACTCGTGAGGCTCCTGCTGGAGCACGATACCCCCGTGGCGCTTGGTTTCGTCGATGCCGTGCGCAGAAGGGGCCCCGGAATCGAATCCATCTGCCTGGAGTTGCTCACCCCGGCGGCGCGCCGTCTCGGGGAATTGTGGGATCAGGATCTCTGCACATTCATGCAGGTCACCGTTGGGCTAAGCCGGTTGCACGGCGTGCTGCGGGAACTGAATCCGTCATTCCGGTCGCCCGGAGTCACTGACAGCCGCGATCGGGGCCGGCGGGCCCTGCTCATGCCCACGCCCGGCGAGCAGCATACTTTCGGGTTGCTGATGGTCGGCGAGTTCCTCCGCCGCGCGGGCTGGGAAGTCTGGACCGACTTTCCGGGGACGCAGGCCGAGCTGTCTGCGATCGTCGCAGGGCACTGGTTTGCAGTGGCCGGCTTTTCTCTGGGTTCGGAGGGGCGACTGGACACGCTCTCTTCTTCGATCCAGGCATTGCGCCGGGCGTCGCGCAACCGGTCGATCGGCGTGATGGTCGGTGGGCCGATATTCCTTGCGCATCCCGAGTACGTGAGTCGCGTCGGCGCTGACACCGCGGCGGCAGATGCCCGTGATGCAGCGCTGCGCGCAGACAGTGTTTTCAGCCTGCTTGCCACCGCGAACTGAAAGCGGCCCGGGTTGCAGCTGCAGATTTTCGGTTGGTAAAGGTGTTGAGTCTCAGTGAAACAGTTTACGGGAACGAAGAAGTGGTTCGGCGACCTCGACGTGGAGGCTGCGGCGAAGCTGATTACCGCGGCGTCTGACGTCGCCCTGATTGTTTCGCCAGACGATCACGGCGTGATCCGCGATATGGCGTTCGGCAGTGAGGAACTGACAGGTGACCTCGCCGAGAAATGGCTTGGCAAATCGTGGGCGGATACCGTGACCCTCGAGAGCCGGCCGAAAGTGGCGGCATTGCTCAGGGATGCAACCAGCAATGCGCCCATCCGGTGGCGCCAGATCAATCATCCATCCGCACGTGGCGGAGATGTCCCGGTCCTGTACACCGCGGTCCAGCTGGGCAAGCAGGGGAAGATCATCGCCGTCGGGCGCAGCATGCGCCCGGTCGCGGACCTGCAGCAGCAGTTGATCGGTGCCCAGCAGTCCATGGAACGCGAATACGCGAGGCTGCGACAGATGGAAACCCGTCATCAGCTGCTGTTCCAGGTGGCCTCCGAGGCAGTCCTGATCCTCGACGCAACGACCCGCAAGGTGGTCGAAGTGAATCCCGCAGCGGGCATGCTGCTGGGCGAGGCACCGACTCGCCTGACTGGAAAGACCTTCGCGCCGGAGCTCGAGCCCACCGCACGGGCGGCGCTCGATTCGCTGTTCGTCACCGTTCGTATCACCGGCCGTACGGACAGCGTCCGGGTCCGGCTCAACCGGGATCCGGCGGGGGATTGCACCGTGTCGGTATCGCTGTTCCGCGAGGAGAAGTCTGCCTACTTCCTGGTGCGGATGGTCCCTGCACAGCCTGTTGCCCAGCAGACTGCCGGGGCGCAGCGCAATTCCGCCGTGCTTGCCGTCGTCGCCGGTTCCCCGGACGGATTCGTCGTCACGGACCTCGAAGGCCGGGTGCTGTTTGCCAACCGCGCGTTCCTTGACTTCGTGCAGCTCACAACGGAAGACCAGGCCCGCCAGGAGAAGCTAGACCGCTGGCTCGGGCGGCCAGGCGTCGACTCCACCCTGCTCACTTCGCAGCTGCGGGAGCATGGCGCGCTCCGGCTTTTTGCCACCACGCTGCGTGGGCAGTATGGCGCCACCACGGAAGTCGAGATCTGCGGAGTCGCGGTGCCAGACGGTGAGGAGCCCTGCTGCGGCTTTACCATCCGCGATGTGTCCAAGCGGATGAAGGTGGAGAGTCATTCGGTCCGCGAACGGCCCCGTTCCGTCGAGCA
This sequence comes from Pseudomonadota bacterium, assembly GCA_031398625.1. Classification (GTDB taxonomy): domain Bacteria; phylum Pseudomonadota; class Gammaproteobacteria; order Steroidobacterales; family Steroidobacteraceae; genus CAIUGU01. The sequence continues at coordinate 5,761 of JANNNQ010000311.1, read as the reverse complement.
GCTGACCGAACTGGTGGGGCGCGTCCCCCTCAAGGAACTCGTCCGCGAGTCGACCGACATGATCGAGCGCCTGTGCATCGAAGCCGCGCTCGAGCTGACGAAGGACAACCGTGCCTCGGCTGCGGAAATCCTGGGCCTGAGCCGGCAGAGCCTTTACGCCAAGTTGCGGCGCCACGGTCTCGGCGACCTTGAGCCTGTCGAGAACGAAGAGTACGGCTCCTGAGCAGCGCCGGCCGACCGCACGGTTGCCACTCGGCAGCCACCGCCTGAAGTGTAATTCTTAGTTGACACTCATGAACGTCAAATATAATGTTCGTTCATGGCACGAGCGCTTTCCTCAGGAATAGCCGCAAGTCGCCCTCAACCGGGGGCGGTCCTCGAACTGCTGAAGCCGATCACCTGGTTCCCGCCGATGTGGGCGTTCGGCTGCGGCGTTGCCTCGGTGCCCGCCCAGCAGTCCATCAGCTGGCCCCTGGTCGTAGCCGGCGTACTGCTCACCGGGCCGCTCGTCTGCGGCACCAGCCAGGCAGTCAACGACTGGTTCGACCGGCACGTCGATGCCATCAACGAACCGAATCGTCCCATTCCGTCAGGGCGAATCCCCGGACAGTGGGGGCTTATCATCGCGATCGCATGGACGCTGCTGTCGCTCGTCGTCGCCACCGCGCTCGGCTCGTCCGGATTCCTTGCGACGTGCGCAGGGCTGGTGCTCGCCTGGGCTTACAGCGCACCGCCAGTCAGGCTCAAGAAGAACGGCTGGTGGGGCAACCTTGCGGTGGGGGCCTGTTACGAAGGGCTGCCCTGGGTGACAGGGGCGGCAGTGATCGGCGCGACCGGGGCAGTTCCTGACGTCAAGGTTCTGGTGCTCGCAGCGCTCTACAGCCTTGGTGCCCACGGCATCATGACGCTCAACGATTTCAAATCGATTGAAGGCGACCTGCGCCTCGGTATCGGATCCCTGCCGGCCCGACTCGGCCCTGCGCGCGCGGCCCGCGTTGCCTGCATCGTGATGGCCGTCCCGCAGCTCATCGTCGCGCTGCTGCTGCTGTCCTGGATGCGTCCATGGCATGCCCTCGCGATCGGTGTACTGCTGGTTGCCCAGCTCCTGCTGATGGGGCGCTTGCTGGGGAGGCCCAGGGAACTTGCTCCCTGGTACAACGCCACCGGGATCAGCCTCTATGTGACCGGCATGATGATCAGCGCGTTCGCCGTGCGCGGCCTGGTGACTGCATGAACGCCGCACTGCGTCCACTCGGGTGGGCGGGCATCCTGCGCCTGGGGCTGGTGCAGACCGCGCTGGGATCGATCGTCGTACTGACCACCTCGACGATGAACCGCGTGATGGTGGTCGAACTCGCGCTGCCGGCGATGTTGCCCGGGATACTGGTGGCGCTGCACTACGCGATCCAGATCCTGCGTCCGCGGCTGGGTCATGCATCCGACGTCGGCGGACGTCGTACCCCGTGGATCATCGGCGGCATGCTGGTCCTCGCGCTGGGAGGCATCGGCGCAGCCCTTGCAACTGCATGGATGGAGTTCAATCCCGTTGCCGGGATCGCACTCGCCGTGGCTGCATTCCTGCTCATCGGACTGGGCGTGGGTGCCGCGGGAACCTCCCTGCTGGTGCTGGTGGCAAAGCGTGTCGACGCCAGGCGTCGGGCGCAGACAGCAACCGTGATGTGGGTGATGATGATCGCCGGCTTCGTCCTGACGGGCGGAATTGCGGGATCCTTCCTCGATCCCTTTACGTCCACGAGACTGGTTGCGGTAACCGCGCTGGTTGCCTTGAGTGCAGTGGCGCTCGCGACGCTGGCAGTCTGGGGCATCGAGGGGCAGGCGACCGGTGCGCCTGCACAGGGTGCCGGTCCAGTGACGGCTGGCGCCGGACCCGATGTTCGCCAGAAATTCTCCGCGGCCTTGCGGGAAGCATGGGCAGAACCCGAGGCGCGTCGGTTCACCATCTTCGTCTTCGTCTCGATGCTTGCCTACAGCGCCCAGGACCTGATCCTCGAGCCCTTCGCCGGGCTGGTATTCGGCATGAGTCCCGGGGAGTCGACCCGGCTTGCAGGATTGCAGAACGCCGGTGTGCTTGCAGGCATGCTCCTCGTCGCGCTGACCAGCGGCCTGCTCGGCGGAACGAAACGGGGCTCGCTGCAGGTGTGGATCGTCACCGGCTGCGTCGGTTCCGCTGCAGCATTGCTCAGTCTGGCACTGGGAGGATTCGACGCGGCGTCGTGGCCCCTCCATGCTTCCGTTGCGAGTCTCGGTTTCGCGAATGGGATCTTCGCAGTGGCGGCCATTGCCTCGATGATGGAATTGGCAGGTGCCGGCGCGGCGGGACGGGAAGGAGTCCGGATGGGACTCTGGGGGGCGGCGCAGGCCATGGCATTCGGTCTGGGCGGATTCATCGGCACGGTAGCAATCGATGGCATGCGACTGCTGGTAACAACACCGGCGGCTGCCTATGCAGCGGTGTTTGCAGCCGAAGCCTTGTTGTTCTGTGCCGCGGCGCGGCTCGCGCTCAGTCATCGCGCGGCCGACCGCTCGCTACCGCTTGCCTGTCCTGTAGACGCCCAGGTGCTGCGCTCATGAAAACACGTTCACCCGCTTCTCCCTGTGTTGGCGGTACACCGACCTTCGACGTGGTAGTCGTGGGCGGCGGTCCCGCGGGTGCAACCGCTGCCGCGGATCTGGCAACTGACGGGTACTCCGTGCTGCTGCTGGATCGCGCCGGACGCATCAAGCCCTGCGGGGGGGCGATCCCCCCGCAGCTGATCACCGAGTTTGGCATTCCGGACGACTTGCTGGTAGCCACTGTCACCTCAGCGCGGATGGTCTCGCCCGCCGACCAGCGGGTCGACATGCCGATCGAGAACGGGTTTGTCGCGATGGTCGACCGCGAGACCTTCGACGAATGGCTGCGACAGCGTGCCGTGGCTGCGGGCGCTCGCCGGGTCGATGGTGTATTCGAGCGGGTTGCTCGTGATGCCGATGGGACGGCCCTCGTCTGCTATCGGCCCGCCGGCTGTCAGGCCGGTCAGGCAGAGCAGCAGGTTCGTGCGCGGACGGTCATCGGTGCAGACGGGGCGATCTCTCCGGTTGCCCGTCAGTGCATTCCTGGCGCATCGCGGATGCGATTCGTCGCGGCGTACCACGAAATCATCCGCTCGCCTGCCGGCAATGGGCAGGGATTCGATGCCGCGCGCTGCGATGTCTATTACCAGGGGCACGTGTCGCCGGATTTCTACGGCTGGGTTTTCCCGCATGGCGAGACCACCAGCGTCGGGGTCGGCAGTGCGCGCAAGGGGTTTTCCCTGCGATCCGCAGTCACCACATTGCGCGCGAGTGCCGGTCTTGACGGACTGGATACGGTGCGTTGCGAAGGTGCGCCGATTCCGCTCACGCCGCTGCGCCGCTGGGACAATGGTCGTGACGTCGTGCTGGCGGGTGACGCGGCGGGGGTGGTGGCTCCGGCATCGGGTGAGGGCATCTACTACGCGATGACAGGCGGGCGGCTGGCAGCGCGCGCCGTGTCCGGGCTGCTTGAAAGCGGCGACGTGCGGTCGCTGCAGCTGGCGCGCCGGGAGTTCATGAAGGCGCATGGGCGTGTCTTCTGGGTACTCGGGATCATGCAGCGCTTCTGGTACGCCAGCGACAGTCGTCGCGAACGTTTCGTGAGCATCTGCCGCGACCCGGATGTGCAGCGGCTGACGTGGCAGGCGTACATGTACAAGCGCCTGGTGCGAGCGGAGCCGCTTGCTCACATCAGGATCTTCTTCAAGGACATGGCTCATCTGCTCGGGCTGGTACGGGCATGAACGGTCGGTCGCGATCCACTGCCAGGCCAATAGCGGTTGCCGCGCTTGCCGCGCTGTGCGTTTCGCTGCTGGGGGGCTTCATGACGCAGCTCGGCCCCTGGTACTACGGGCTGCGTCAGCCGTCCTGGAATCCACCCGACTGGCTGTTCGGGCCCGCGTGGACGCTCATCTTCGCGTTGACCGCCCTCGCGGGGGTTTTCGGGTGGCGCGCCCTGCGCGAGCGCCGGCAACGAATCTGGCTGCTGACGTTGTTCACGATCAACGGCGTCTTCAACATTCTCTGGAGCGCTGTTTTCTTCCGGCTGGAACGGCCGGACCTGGCGTTCGTGGACGTGGTGCTTCTCTGGCTGTCGATTCTCGCCCTGATTGCCTTTCTGGGACGCGGCTCCAGGCTCGCGGCCTGGCTGCTCGTCCCGTACCTGTGTTGGGTGACGTTCGCTGCGGCACTCAACTATTCCATCGTGCAATTGAATCCGCCTTTCGGGCGGGTGTGAAGTCAATGAACAGGCCAATGTGGCTGCGAGGTGTTTCATGATCACTTCGATTCCCGGCGCGGCAACGCGGGCAGTGCGCACCAGCAACAGCGGGACTGACCGCGAACCGGTGCCCGTTACGCCACGGATGCCCGAAGAAGCGCGCGCGACGCGCCCTGCTGGCGGACTGGGCCAGGCGCTGAAGACCCTGGTGAATGTCACCATCGACTGCGTACGCGGACGCTACGACCGCTGACATGACCGGCTGTACCGAAATCCGGTTGCGCCGGGCAGCGCCGTGAGCGAGTTCATCGACAATGGCCGGGTCCTCGACGTGGTGGCCGCGCTGCTGCTGCTTGAGGGCATCCTGCTCGGCCTGTATCGCTACCGGACTGGCCGTGGAATCGAACCGCTGGGGCTTTACTTGAGCCTGGGCGCAGGTGCGGGCCTCGTGCTGGCTGCCCGTGCCATCGAGAACCAGGCGAGCTGGACATGGGTGGCCGCGGCGCTGCTGCTCGCGCTCCTGGCCCATGTCGGCGACCTCTTCCGACGCTGGAATGCCTGATCAGCTTGCGTTCAGCCGGGAAGCGCTAGTCTGCCACCGGAGCCGGTATCTGGCTGCCTGTATCCCACGATTCGATGCATTTCGAGGAGCATATCGATGAATGACTTTCCGGTACGGCGACGCGCTGTCATCAAGGCGGCGTTGCTCGGGCTCGCGGCTTTGCCTGCCGGGACCCTGTTCGAGCAGGCGCTGGCTGGCACGCCGCCCGCCCAGACGCCGCTGGATCCCAATGATCCGCAGGGGAAGGCGCTCGGTTATGCGCCGGATTCCGCCAAGGTGGACGTCAAGTTGAACCCCACCCACAAGGCGGTGCAGAAGTGCTCCAACTGCGTACAGTACGTTGGCAAGGCAGGCGATGCGCGGGGCGGCTGCAATCTGTTCCCTGCGCGATCGGTCGCTGCCGCTGGCTGGTGCCGCGTGTGGGCGCTCAAGCCGGGGGCCTGAGCGGACCCTGCCACGCCGCCGGGTCGAGCCGGTAGTACTGCTGCAGCTGTTCGTACAGTGAGGGATGGGTTTCCAGGAGCTGGGGCGCGCGTTCGAAGAAGACTTCGGTAACAACGGCGAAGAACTCTGCGGGTTCGGTGGCGGCGTACGGGTCCAGCAGCGTAGGCCGGCCCGCCTGCAGGTCGGCCTGCAGGCGGTGGTATTCCTCCCAGAAAGCCTGCGACCAGCGCGCATAGGCCGGGGCGTTCTGCAACGCCGGTGCGCCATCCATCGAGTCGTTTTCCATGTCGAGGTAGTGGGCGAACTCGTGCAGGACGACATTGCCGGCCTCCTGTGGATGCTCGATGTCATCCCATGACAGGATCATCCGGCGTGCTTCCCACGCCTGCCCGGAGAGCGCCCGACGGCCGGTAGTGACCAGCCCGTGATGGTGACGGGTCTCATCGACGACGAAGGCGGCG
>JANNNQ010000345.1:0-1752 GCA_031398625.1 Pseudomonadota bacterium | reverse complement strand
GGGCTGCCGTTGCAGGATATGGAGTTCGTGCAGTTCCACCCGACCGGCATCTACGGGGCAGGCTGCCTCATTACCGAAGGCGCGCGGGGCGAAGGCGGCATCCTGCGCAATTCGCAGGGCGAGGCGTTCATGGAGCGCTATGCGCCGACGGCCAAGAACCTGGCGTCACGCGACGTGGTCAGCCGCGCAATGACCATCGAGATCCGCGAAGGTCGCGGCGTCGGCCCGGACAAGGACCACATCTTCCTGCACCTCGAGCACCTCGGTGCGTCCACGCTGGCAGAGCGCCTGCCTGGCATCTCGGAAACCGCCAAGATTTTTGCCGGCGTCGATGTCACGCGCCAGCCGATCCCGGTCCTGCCCACCGTGCACTACAACATGGGCGGCATCCCTGCCAACATCCACGGCGAAGTGGTGACGCTGAAAAACGGCGTCCCCGATGCGGTCGTCCCGGGCCTGATGGCAGCGGGCGAGGCGGCGTGCGTCTCGGTGCACGGCGCGAACCGCCTGGGCTCGAATTCGCTGCTCGATCTCGTGGTGTTCGGTCGCGAAGCAGCGCGCCATTGCGAGGAGACGGTCAAGGCCGGCACCAGGCACCGGCCGCTGCCGAAGGACGCGGGCGATCTTGCGGTCAGCCGCATCGACCGTTTCCGCAACGCAAAGGGGTCGCTCAGGACCGCCGACATCCGCCTCAACATGCAGCGCGTCATGCAGAACCATGCCGCCGTGTTCCGCACCGGCGACTCGCTGCAGGAAGGCCAGGAGAAGCTGGCCGCCGTGTTCGCATCGTTCGGCGATGTCAGCGTCACCGATCGCACCATGGTCTGGAACACGGACCTCATCGAGACGCTCGAGTTGGACAACCTGCTCGGGCAGGCGGTGGCGACGATGGTTTCCGCGGCGAACCGCAAGGAAAGCCGCGGCGCGCATGCCCGCGAGGACTACGCGAACCGCGATGACGTCAACTGGATGAAGCACACGCTGTCGTGGGTGAACGAACAGGGCAAGGTCGAGATCGACTACCGGCCCGTGCACCTCCATACGCTGACTACCGATGTCGAGGTGGTTCCCCCGAAGGCGCGAGTTTACTGATGAGATGTCAGGCTGCAGGCTACAGGCTACAGGCAGGAATCCTGCACCCGCCTGCGATAGCACTGGCGGTAGCCTGTAGCCTGTAGCCTGTAGCCTGTAGCCTGTTACTTTCTTCCAGGACTCCTTATCCATGGCCCAGTTCCGTCTGCCCGAGAATTCGAAGATCCGCCCCGGCAAGGCGTTCAAGGCGCCCGCGGGTGCCCGTGACGTGCGGACCTTCCGCATCTACCGTTTCGATCCCGAGTCGGGTGCCTCGCCCAGCGTCGATACCTATGAAGTCGACATGGCCGCGTGCGGCCCGATGGTCCTTGACGCCCTGATCAAGATCAAGAACGAGATCGATCCGACGCTCACGTTCCGGCGGTCGTGCCGCGAAGGCATCTGCGGTTCCTGTGCCATGAACATCGATGGCGTGAACACGCTGGCCTGCACGCGCGCGAGCAGCGACGTGAAGGGTGACGTGAAGATCTATCCGCTGCCGCACATGCCGGTGATCAAGGACCTCGTGCCGGACCTCACCAACTTCTACGCGCAGTACGCCTCCGTGAAGCCCTGGCTGCAGACGCGAACCCCGCCCCCCCCCGACGGCGAGCGGCTGCAGTCCAAGGAAGACCAGGAAAAGATCGATCGTCCGTCCGCCTGCATCCTGTGCGCCTGCTG
>JANNNQ010000308.1:0-5440 GCA_031398625.1 Pseudomonadota bacterium | reverse complement strand
CCTCGCCCGACCAGAGGGCCAGCTCCTGGCGCAACCCGAACACGGGCCGGAGCTACACCGTCACGCCGAAGCGGACCTACGTAGGCCCGGAGGGGCCGTGCCGCGATTTCGAGACGACCACCGAGATCGACGACCGCAAGGAGACCGTGAGCGGCACGGCGTGCCGGCAGGCCGATGGCACCTGGAAAACCAGCTGATCAGAAAACCTGTCCTACCCGCACATTCGCCATGCATGCAACCAGCAAGCCAGCCGAGCTCGTCGCTGCGCCCCAAGAGCGCGCGCCGGATTCATATTGCGGCGCGCCGCTCGGAGTGGAGGCCGCCTGGTGGCCGAACGGAATCGATGTCCCGGGCGTAGTGTTCCGCGCGAAGGACGAAGAGGATGCGGTCCGCATTGCCCACGATTCGCCATTCGGGCTAGGCGGTTCCATCTTTACCAGCGATACCAGGCATGGCGCCGAGCTTGCACGCAAGCTCTCGACCGGCATGGTCTTCATCAACCATCCGGCCATGGTGAACGCGGACCTGCCGATGGACCCAGGAATCGATCTTCCAACTCCGGCGTAAACAAAAAATGTTCCGTGACCTCAAGACGCAAGCGCTACCCGTAGAAGACATTGCTCCCGTCTGGCCCGTTTCCCTGGACATTCCCAACTACCTCGAGGAGATCTATTGGTGGGCCTATGTTCATCCGCGGGCAGTGAAATTTTTCGACCGCCATGCTCTGGTAAACCTCATTCTGTTCGGCAATTACCGCCGCCTGCGGGACAATGCGCTGGCGGCCTTGGGAAATGATCTGCCGGGCCAAACCCTGCAGGTCGCTTGCGTTTACGGCGATTTCACGCCCCGCGTCGCCGCACGCATTCGAGCCGGCGGATCGCTCGACGTGGTTGACGTGCTGCTGCCGATCCAGCTCGACAACCTGCGGCGCAAGCTGTCCGTGAAAGCGCCGATCACCCTTTACCAGCGCGATTCCTCGGCGCTAGGTTTCGAGGACGGACGCTATGACCAGGCTCTGGTTTTTTTCCTGCTGCACGAACAGCCGGAAGCGGTGCGCCGCGAAACCCTGAGCGAAGTCATGCGCGTGGTAAAGCCGGGTGGCCGTGTGGTGATTGTCGATTACCATCGCCCTGGTCTTCTGCACCCGCTGCGCGGATTCATGCGCATGTTGCTGGGGAGACTGGAGCCTTACGCGCTCGACCTGTGGCGTCATGAAGTTTCCGATTGGTTGCCGGAAAAAGTGAAACCGGAGCAGGTGAGCAAGCGCACGTTCTTCGGTGGACTTTATCAGCAACTGGTTATTCGTCGCTAGCTCGCGTGAGTCCGATGTTGTGGTCCATTCGATCGGGGTGGCGAACTGTCGGCGCAGCGCTGGCCGTGTTCACATTGCTGTGCGCGAGCGTTGCTGCGCAGGTGGCGGCCGAGGTCTCGGTGAAAACACACAAGCGCGGCGATGCGGTGGAGGTGGACGCTCGGGCCACGCTGCACGCGCCGCTGGAGTTGATCTGGCAGACGCTTACCGACTACGACCACCTCGCCGAATTCATACCCGGCATCAATCGGAGCCACCTGCTCGAGTACCGTGGCACCGCCGCCATTGTCGAGCTGTTCTTCAAGTCCCCGATCGAAGTGGTGGTGGAATCCCTGGAACTCGCGCCCTACGTGATCGAGGTGCGGGTGCTGAAAGGGAATCTGAAGCGATTCGACGGGCGCTACCATATCGAAGTAGGGGCACGGCCGCAGGACGGCATCACCCTGTGCTGGCACGGGGTAATCGAGCCGGAAATGCCGCTGCCCCCGCTGATCGGGGAGATGGTGTTGCGCGCCAATGTGACGGGCCAGTTCCGGGGGATGGTGCGCGAGATCGAGCGCCGCCACGCCAACAGCGCAGCGCCTGAAGTCGAAGTGAAAGCGGCAGTACTATGACTGAGGGGATGGGGATGGTCGACAGGCAAATCCGGCTGCAGACCGGCGCAATTCTGCTGCTGCTCGCATCGGGTTGCGCGACGCTCCAGGATCCGGTGCAGTTCAATCCTATCTGCGCCGTCGGCGGAAGTGGCGCAGTGCGCCGCCTGGTTTAGCGAGATCGATGCGCGCATCGATCAGTCCAAAGTGCGCGATGCCGGCGCCTGGCGCATCCCGGGCTATCCCTACCTGCGCACCGATCGCTTCACCGCTTCCTTCCGCGACCAGCCGCGCTGAGCATTGCGCAATTTCGCTCAATATCGAATGCAACGGCGGCGCCTTATCAACCTAACAGCCGCACCTTATCATCGGTACCCGCATGACCTCCAATGTTCGGCGCACGAGGCGATTCGTGAACACATCCGGAAAAGCTGTTTAGGAATCACTCGCATGCCCAACGTCATGGCTTTCAAAAGGAGCGGGCGATGGCCTATGTAACGACCAATCCTTATACCGGAGAAGTGTTGAAGACTTTCCCCTGCGTCGTCGACATCAACGCGCCTTAAGAGGAGATTTCGTATGGCCAAGACCATGAAAGCCGCAGTCGTGCGCGAGTTCAAGCAACCGCTGCGAATCGAGGAAGTGCCGGTGCCGACGCCGGGCGCCGGGCAGATTCTCGTCAAGATCGCGGCGAGCGGCGTCTGCCACACCGACCTGCATGCAGCCGACGGCGACTGGCCGGTAAAGCCCAAGCCTCCGTTCATCCCGGGACATGAAGGCGTCGGTCATGTCGCCGCCGTGGGCTCCGGCGTATCGCACGTCAGGGAAGGAGATCGCGTTGGCGTGCCCTGGCTCTACACCGCCTGCGGCCACTGCCGGCACTGCCTGGGCGGCTGGGAAACACTGTGCGAAAGCCAGCAGAACACCGGCTACTCTGTGAACGGCGGATTCGCCGAGTACGTTGTCGCAGACGCGAACTACGTCGGACATCTGCCGAACAACGTATCGTTCATCGATATCGCTCCGATCCTTTGCGCTGGTGTCACCGTCTATAAGGCGCTGAAAGCCACGGATACCCGGCCGGGCGATTGGGTCGTGGTGTCCGGCATTGGCGGCCTCGGCCACATGGCGGTCCAGTACGCAAAATCGATGGGCCTCAACGTCATCGCCGTCGACGTCGACGACGCGAAGCTCGATCTGGCGAAAAGCCTGGGCGCGTCACTCGGCGTCAATGCGCGAAAGAGCGACCCCGCCGCGTTCGTGAAGAAGGCAGGTGGCGGTGCGCAGGGTGTGGTCGTAACCGCCGTCTCGCCCAAGGCCTTCGAGCAAGCCATGGGGATGGTGGCGCGCGGGGGTACCGTTTCGCTCGTCGGCCTGCCGCCCGGTGACTTCCCGCTCTCCATCTTCAACACGGTGCTGAACGGCATCACGGTGCGCGGCTCGATCGTCGGCACGCGCCTCGACCTGCAAGAGGCGCTGGGCTTCGCCGCCGAGGGCAAGGTCAAGGCCACCATTGCGACCGACAAGCTGGAGAACATCAACAACGTCTTCGCTCGCATGCACGCCGGCGACATTCAGGGCCGCATCGTGATCGATTTCGAGAGCTAGCTAGCGCTCAACGTCGAATGCAAGTGGACAGTGCTTATCAAGGTCACAACCCGAGCATATGATCCCTTCTCGAACAGGTTCTCGCATACGGCCACCGGCGGGAGTCGATGCGAGAAGGACAACCAGAACGGAGGATCGGCGGCGATGCCAGAACGATATCGAGTCAAGTACGCGCACAGTGCCGAAGAAGTGCTGCGCGAGCTCCAGAATTTCGTGGATTATGTAAAGACCGGTCCGGTCATCATGTTGCTGCCCGGGACGCTGCACGACCTCTCCGCGCAGAATGCCGGGGACGTGGCGATGTGGCAGGAGCGGGTCGCGCGTGAGCTGCGCCATACATGCCCGCTGGGCGCGACCGCGGAGTGCTGGCTGAATATCCTCGACGAAATGTTCAGTGGGGCCCGGCAGCGACTCGACGAGCTGGCCCATGCGGGCGCCGAAGGAGTCTCAGCCCCTTTAGTTCCCGGGAAGTCTAGCCTTACGCCCTCTGAGGCGCAGTCATGAGCGCGTCGCCATATATTTGCAGTATGGAAGCAGGGAGGAGCGCCTGCCGTCGCCCGATTGCAGCGGTTAGTCCGTATCCTGTTTCCCGCCGAGCCGATCAGCCATGCGCACCAGTTCGGGCAGCGACTTTGCTCCCATCTTGTGCATAAGCTGGCTGCGGTGGGCCTTTACGGTCACCTCGGCCAGGCCGAGCTCGGACGCGATCACCTTGTTGAGCCGGCCGACTACGACAAACGCCATGATGTTGCGCTCGCGCTCAGTCAGCGAGCGGTAGCGCTCTTCCAGGTCTGCCAACCCGATGACCTGCTGGCGCCGCGTGCGGTCGCGCGCGATGGCGGCATGCACCGCGTCGAGCAGGTCCTGATCGCGAAAAGGCTTGATCAGGAAATCCACCGCGCCAGCCTTCATCGCCCGCACCGACATCGACACGTCACCGTGCCCGGTGATGAATACCACAGGCAGCTCCATTCCGGACTCGGCGAGTGTACGTTGGAACTCCAACCCGCTCTGGCCGGGCAGGCGCACGTCCAGCACCAGGCAACCGGGCGCATCGGGCGGCTTGCTGTCCATGAACTCCCGCGCGGAGGAAAAGGTCTGCACCTGGAGCCCGACCGAGCGCATCACGTCTGTGAGCGTGGCACGCATGGACGGATCGTCGTCGACTACGAAGACGACGGGCTGCTCGTCTGTAGACGGAATGGAAAGTGCGCCGGGTTGATGCGATTTGCTCTGTGGCCCCTTCATGCGTCAGCTCCTTCCTAAAGATGGGATACTGCGGAAACATCGGTTGTATTTTGATCCGCATCCAGCGTTCGATGTGTGCGCTCATTGATCGACCCGCCCTTCTGGTGGAGACGAATTCTGGCGCTTGCGGTCCTGGCCCGCAGCCCATTCCGCCTTCAGCTTTTTGCGCGGGAGCGAGAACTGGAAAGCCGCGCCCCGGGGCGCGTTGGGCGTAACCCACAGCCGCCCTGCGTGCGCCTCGATGATCGAGCGGCAGATCCAAAGCCCCATCCCGATGCCGTCCGCCTTGGTGGTGTAGAACGGTTCGAAAATGCGCTCCACCCCGTCCGGGTCGACCCCCGGGCCGCAGTCGCGCACCTCGACTCGCACTCCAGTGTCATCGTTCGCCGTGAGGATAGCGAGCTGCCGCCGCCGGTCGCGGAGCGAGCCCATGGCTTCGATCGCATTCACAATCAGATTGAGGATCACCTGCTGCAGCTGCACCCGGTCACCGTGCACGACCATGAGATCTGCCGCAAGCTCGCTTTGCAGCGAGACGTCGTGGCTGAGCATCTGGTCACGCGTGAGGGCGATCACCTCGGAGATCATCTGGTTCACGTTGATCCGCTCGTGGCGGGGCGGCTCGCGCCTGACCAGCGCGCGAATGCGGCTGATCACCTGGCTCGCTCGCTCGGCGTCG
>JANNNQ010000316.1:0-8034 GCA_031398625.1 Pseudomonadota bacterium | reverse complement strand
GTGGCGCCGCAGAGTCAGGGGATAGTTGACCTTGCGGCAAGCCTCCTCGAAGAGCTGGGGATGCAGTTGCTGCTCGAGGAACTGGTCTGACAGCCCCTGGTCCACCAGGATCGGCGGGCGGCGCGGCGCATCCTTCAGGTTCGACACCAGCACCGCGGCATCGTAGGGCTTCCAGCCTTCCCGGTCGGCCCCGAGATAGCGGCTGAAGGCCTTTTCCCCCCAAGGACACTGCATGGGCGCGGCAATGGGCGCAAATGCAGACACCGAGTGGTACAGCTCGGGATGCTTGAGCGCGATGGTGAGCGCACCGTGGCCGCCCATGGAATGGCCGAAGATGCCCGTGCGCGCGCTGTCCACCGGGAAATTCGCCTCGATGAGCGCAGGTAATTCTCGGGTGACATAGGAATACATTTTGTAATGCTTCGACCAGGGCTCGGCCGTCGCGTCGAGGTAAAACCCCGCACCCACCCCGAAGTCCCAGCTGTCGCTGTCACCCGGTAGCGGTACGCCGCGGGGGCTGGTATCCGGTGCCACGAGCATCAAACCGAGCTCGGCCGCTGCCCGCTGGGCGCCCGCCTTGATCATGAACGTCTCTTCGTTGCACGTGAGCCCGGCGAGATAGTAGAGCACCGGCACCTGCTGCTTCAGGGCCAGCGGTGGCACGAACACCGAGAACCGCATCGAGCACTGCGTCTCCGCGGAATCGTGGCGATAGAAACCCATCACCCCACCGAAGCACTGGTGGAGGTTCAGGATCTCGAGGTGCTTCGGGTTGGCGATGTCGTTGGGTAGGGCGTTCATTCAGAAGGTCACCACGCTGCGGATGGATTCGCCGCTGTGCATCAGGTCGAACGTCTCGTTGATGCGCTCGATCGGCAGCACGTGCGTGATCAGGTCGTCAATGTTGATCTTGCCGTCCATGTACCAGTCGACGATCTTCGGCACGTCGGTACGACCGCGGGCTCCACCGAATGCGGTGCCTTTCCATACGCGACCGGTGACGAGCTGGAATGGCCGGGTCCTGATTTCCTGGCCGGCTCCGGCGACGCCGATAATGATGGATTCGCCCCAGCCGCGGTGGGTGCATTCCAGGGCCTGGCGCATCAGGTCGACATTGCCCACGCATTCGAAGCTGTAGTCAGCGCCTCCTCCCGTCAGTTCGACGAGATGAGCCACGAGGTCGCCACCGACTTCTTTCGGATTGACGAAGTGCGTCATGCCAAATTTCTCAGCCAGCGGTTTGCGACCGGGATTCAGGTCCACGCCGATGATCTTGTTGGCGCCCACCATGCGCGCGCCCTGGATCACGTTGAGTCCGATCCCACCTAACCCAAACACCACGACATTCGCGCCGGCTTCCACCTTCGCGGTATTGATGACGGCGCCAATGCCCGTCGTCACGCCGCAACCGATGTAGCAGACCTTCTCGAACGGCGCATCTTCACGGATCTTCGCAAGCGCGATTTCAGGCAGCACCGTGTAGTTCGCGAACGTCGAGCAGCCCATGTAGTGGTGCACCTTCTCGCCGTTGATCGAGAAGCGGCTCGTGCCATCCGGCATCACGCCCTTGCCCTGGGTCGCACGGATCGCTGTGCAGAGGTTCGTCTTGTGGGAGGTGCAGGATTTGCACTCGCGGCACTCGGGCGTATAGAGCGGAATGACGTGATCGCCCTTCTTCAGCGTTCGCACGCCAGGCCCGACATCGATGACGATCCCCGCGCCTTCATGCCCGAAGATCACGGGGAACAGCCCTTCAGGATCCGCGCCAGACCGCGTGAACTCATCCGTATGACAGACGCCGGAGGCCTTGATCTCGACCAGCACTTCGCCGGCCTTCGGGCCCTCGAGCTGCACCGTCTCTACGTTAAGCGGCGCTCCCGCCTTCCACGCGACTGCTGCCTTGACGTCCATCCCGACTCTCCTCGAACAATGTTTCAATCGCCGGTGGCCGGAGCCAGGGGCGCATCATATGACGCTCGTCAAAGCAGCGGAAAAATTGTTGGAGGTCTACCCCCGTAACCGCCTCTGGCACTCCGTCTATTCCCAGATGTACCCGGATGCTTTAGCGTTGCGCCCTGCTCCCTTTACCCGTTCCGTATCTTAGTCCTGTTCATCAGGTAGGTGGCCATGGCTGGAAGCGATCGCAAACCGGATGGCAACGTCGACCTGGCGGTCCGCGAGCGACTGCTGGCAGCAGCGGTCGAGTCATTCGCGGGTCTGGGTTTCGAAGGTGCGTCACTGCGCATGATCGCCCAGAAGGCGGGCGTCGCCTTCCAGCTCATCACCTATTACTTCGGCTCGAAGGAAGACCTCTGGATTGCCACCGTCGACTACCTGTTCGACGTGCGCCTGAAGGCGGGGGCGGCCACTCTCCATCCGGCTGTCGATTTCGAGGCGCAACTGCGCGAATGGCTTGGAATAGCACTCAAGCTCGCCATCCAGGAGCCGCAGCTCCGGCAGATCATGTGCCAGGAATACATGGCCAGCAGCGAACGTTATGACCGGCACCTGAAGCCGCGGCTCAAGGATGCCATGCCTGCTTTCGGCGTTTTTTTCGAACAGGCGCCGAAGCACGGCATCGCTGTCCACATTTCGCCCAAGGAAATGCTGCTCGTCCTGCGCGGCATCATGCTGCTGGCGGCCGTCGCACCCGACGAGATCACGTCGATTGTCGGCGGGCGCATCGACAGCCAGAAGACCATTGACGTGCTGACCGACCTGGTCGTCAATCTCTTCCTCAAGGGCGAAGGCACTCCGGCGCTCCGGCAGCTCGTGGCCGTCCCCTCCAATTGATTGCCTGGCAGATGTTGCAATTCTGGCAGGACCTCACGACCGGCGATTTTGCGACGCTCGATCCGGAAGCAACGCTCGCCATCCTTCCTGTTGCCGCCGTTGAACAGCACGGGCCGCATCTGCCGCTGGCGACGGATGCGATCATCAACTCCGGGCTCATCGAGGCGATCGAGATGCGCCTGCTGGCGCCCCGCGTGCTGGTTCTGCCGGCGATGGATGTCGGCCACAGCCTCGAGCACGGGAATTTCGCCGGCACACTCAGCATTGCAGCGGAAACCCTGCTCGCGACGTGGCTGGATATCGGTCGCAGCGTTGCACGGGCCGGGGTCCGCAAACTGATCATCCTGAATACGCACGGCGGACAGAGCTCGCTCGTGCACATCGCCGCGCTCCGATTGCGAGCCGAGCTGGGGCTGCTGGTTGTGCGCGCGAACTATTTCGCGTTCGGCTCGCCGCCCGGCCTGTTCGCCGCAGACGAACTGCGGGACGGGATCCATGGCGGCGAAATGGAAACATCGCTCATGCTGCATCTCCGCCCCGATCTCGTGCGCATGAAGATGGCCGCGGATTTCCGTGGACTGCCGCATGAACTCGCAGACGGCGCGCAGGTGCTGGGAGCGGAGAAGCCCGTCGGCATCGGCTGGATGAGCGAGGATCTGCATCCTGAAGGAGTGGTCGGCAATGCTGCCGCCGCGGATGCGGGACGAGGTGCGCGGCTGCTCGACTACCTGGGAAGCCAGCTCGCGACGTTGATTGCGGAAGTGGCGGCTACTCCGCTCTCCACGCTCCGCAGCCATCGGTAAGGGCTACAGGCTACAGGCTACAGGCTACAGGCTACAGGCTACAGGCTACAGGGCGGAGACCGGGCTCTTCGCTGACTGTTCACTCTTCACTGTTCACTGCTCTTCTACAGGGAGGTGGCCCGCTCGATCCTGCTTGGCGCGGATATAACGCTCGTTGTACTCGTTGACTGCGCCGCCAAGCGATAGCCGCCCCACGACTTCAATGCCTGCATCCTGCAGCTGCCGGAACTTCGACGGATTGTTGGTCATCAGCTGGATGCGCAGCACCCCCAGCTTGCGGAGCATCAACGCTGCCATCACAAACGACCGCTCGTCGGCCCGGAAGCCGAGCTCGTGATCCGCATCGAGCGTATCGAGGCCCGTGTCCTGCAGGTGATAGGCACGCAGTTTGTTGGCAAGGCCGATGCCACGCCCTTCCTGGGCGAGATACAGCAGGATGCCGCCACCCGTCGCGCCCAGCTGATCCACGGCGTTGCGCAGTTGATCGCCGCAATCGCAGCGCAGGCTGCCCAGCAGATCGCCCGTGAGACACGCTGAGTGCACGCGCACCGGCACCACGCCTGCGTGATCGAATGCACCCACGACGACGGCAACGTGCTCCGTTCCATCGCGGGCATCGCGAAACAGCACGAGCCGGCATTGTTCATGGCCGGCCAATGGCACCTGCGCATCGCTGACCCATTCCAGGTCCTCAACGACCGGCCTCTCGAACCGCCCGATCGCATCCACACTGACTGACAGCAGCTCGTCACCTGACGGACTGCCATTCACTTCCATTGCGCAGACAGCGGGCAGCAGCCGCGCATGCTTTGCAAGCGAGAGCCCGGCGCCAATCTCGGGAGTGGCAGGTGAGACGGTGAACCGGT
This sequence comes from Pseudomonadota bacterium, assembly GCA_031398625.1. Taxonomy (GTDB): domain Bacteria; phylum Pseudomonadota; class Gammaproteobacteria; order Steroidobacterales; family Steroidobacteraceae; genus CAIUGU01. Next base: position 3,572 of record JANNNQ010000316.1, on the reverse strand, counting down.
CGAGATCGATCTGGGTCTGTGCAGGCCGCGGCATCATGCCCGCAATGGCCGCCAGTTCGACGAGCCGCACGGGAGCCTCGACATCCAGCAGCCAGGCATGCTCGACGTTGTTGGCGATTCCGAGCGCTGTGGCCCGGTGGCCTGTGATGCCGAGCCGCACCTTGCCCATGGCCTTGAGACGTTCCAGCCGCTCCGGACTCATGGTCTCGAGCGCCGCCACGCAGGCGGTTCCGCCTGTGCCACGCACGAGTACGGCTCGTCCCCGCCTGAGTTCGCTCATCGCGCGCTCGACGCTCAAGGACTGCACATCACCATTGATGTGGCCATTGGTCCCGTCCGGGGCAATAGTCATGCGGATTGCCTTATCGTGCATTCTTTTCGCTAGCATACCTCCTTATTCTGGGGAAGAGCGCAGCCATTACTGTCGGCTGAATGGCCAGCCGGCTGTCGGTCGTGACCGACATGCTCTTCACTGAATCAACGAGTTGCCTCCTGGAAAAGAATGAATCCCATCGCCGCTGCCTGGAACCTGACCCTCGCGGCCGCCGCTGCGGCAAAGGGATCTTTCCAGTTCGACCAGCCCGCACGCTACGCCCTGACCCAGGGGGAAGTACTCGCAAGGGTTGCTGGAGGCGATTCGGCCGCCAGCATTGAATGGATTCCCGATCGGGGCTGGAGCGCCCTGCTCGCAGGCGACGATTCGTGCCGTGACTTCCTTGACCTGTACCTGCCGGTTGCAAGCGGGCACGCGGGCCGGCCCGTTGCCGTGGGACACCTGGGCCAGAGCCTCGACGGCTTCATCGCGACCCATACCGGCGATTCCTGCTACGTGACAGGGGAAGAGAACGTCCGCCACCTGCACCGGATGCGTGCGCTCTGTGATGCCGTGATCGTTGGCGCAGGGACCATCGCAGCCGACGATCCCCAGCTCACAACCCGCCATGTGCCCGGCCCGAATCCCGTTCGCGTGGTGCTCGATCCCTCGCTCAGGCTCGATGACCAGTATCGCGTGTTCAATGACGGCCAAAGTCCGGCGCTGTTGATCTGCGCGGAAGGAGCCCGTGATCGATGGTCGAGAACCGCCCAGGTGGAAAAAATCGAGGTGGCGGGCACGGCCGGAAAGCTGGACCTGGCCGCGGTCATCGCGCGACTGCAGGAGCGTGGCCTCACCCGCCTGTTCATCGAAGGAGGCGGAGTCACGGTCTCGGGCTTTCTGGAGGCAAGGCTTCTGGATCGCCTGCAGATCGCGGTTGCGCCGCTCCTGATCGGCACTGGCCGGCCCGCGATCCGGCTGCCCGCTCCCCTCACACTCAACGAATGCCGCCGGCTCACGCCACGCGTGTTCAGCATGGGAAATGACGTGTTGTTCGATTGCGCGCTGGCCCAAGCCGATGAGCCTGCAGCGCTTCCTGCCAGCACCGAGATCCGGCGCGTGCTGTAAAGAGGCCCATGGCCCCGATGAGCGACATTGCTATTGTCACGACCGGAGTACACCCCATCGGTAAACGTTGCGACGGCCTGCTCGAAGGCTTCGTTGCCCGTCGAGGTGCCGACAGACTCTGCTCGCGGCGTAGTGCGGTGATGACGATTTCTTCGAGGTTCTGCGCGTCTCCCTGTGCTGCCGGCAACAGTACGGCAGCGAGGTTGAGCTTACTTCCGCATCCAGCACCGGTGTACAGAGGAATTGCAGGGCATTCTGGTGCAGCGCAACCGGGCGTGTCGAGACTGCTGCGCAGCGACAATGCTATCCGCTCAACCCGTCAGGCACCCTTTTCCAGGTGCAGCTCGGAACGCACGTAATCGATGATCAGCGTATCCAGCAGCCCCAACGCATCCATGCCAATCAGGATCGCCGGCTCCTCGACGAGCTTCCAGTGCTGGAAGATGTGCATGTCCCCGAACGTGATGCGCGGGCTGCGGATCTGGATGATCTCGCCAATGGTAATGGCCGGCGCCGCATAGCCTTCGCCCAACTGGACATCCGCGGTTGCACCAATGATCTGGTCGATGACGGGTTCCTTGAGCCGCTGGCGGAACAAGGCATCGCGGGTGGCGAGGTTGGCGATGGTCACCTGCCCGCCGGTATCAACGATCGCTTTCACGGGAACGATGCCGATCCGCGCATCGATCGTGAGCGGCTGCCCGCGAGAGAAAGTGAACGGAATGGTGATGAAGCCACCGCCTGCCGGCTCGCCGCGCGACCGGGTGATGCGGATGTAGTCGTTCCGGAAGTCGATGTAGATGAGCTTGTCGCTAAGACCTTCTGTTCCCAGGATGCCCTCCGCGCCCCCGAGCGCATCCGTAATGATCGGGAGACGCGTACCGAAGAGATGCAGGTCGCCCACCGTCAGGGAGTCCACCCGCACGGTAGGCACGACCTCATGGCCCGTGACGCCGCGAACTCTCACGTTCGCCGCCGTGTTGGGCTTGAGTTGGAGCTTGTCGGCCACTCCGGCCGTGATCCCGGAATGACTGGCGCCCGTGTCCAGTACGAGGCGGAAGGGACCCTTGCCGTTGATGAATACGGGAGCCCAGATCCGGCCGATGCGGTCGCGCTGTGTCCGGGCGACATACCGCGGCTCGGGTGCGCTGACGATAACCTCTTCGAGTGCAGGAGCAGCGGCTGACAGCACCGTAGCCGGCCAGATGCCTGAGGCGAATACAATCAATGCAGAGAGCCGCCGGTCCATGCATGGCAGTCTGCAACAAAAAGGAGCTGGCAGCCAATGCTGCGCAGCTCCTCGTCTGTCAGTTGGCGATTCCCGTCAACAGGCTGCTTCCATTGGGAGGATCAGAAGGTTTTCCGGAAGCGGATGCCGTAGGTCAGGGGATTGCCGTACACAACGGAGTTGTTATCCAGCCCACCGCCCGTGCCGATCGCGGCAATGTAGGTTTCGTCGCCGCAGTTCTGGCAATACGCCTGCACCAGCCAGTCGCCCTGCGTATAGGTCAACGACGCATTCACGAGATCGCGTTCTTCTATCAGCCAGAAATCCTCACGCCGGATCAGATTGATGTCCGATTCGTCCGTATGGGCGAAAGTGACTCGCGGCGTCCAGGTGCCGTTGCCGGCCACAAAGTCGTAGTCGACGGAGATCGCATACTGCAGCTCCGGCGAATAGACATTGCGCTCGCCCGTCAGGGTCTCGTAGTACGGGGACCAGTCGACGCACGTGGACAACGGCGTTGTGGCAGTTTCGCCGGCAACGCACTGGCGCAGATCCGTATTGGAGCCAGGAGCGCGAACCAAGTTATCCGGGACTTTCGTGCGGTTGATCAGCCGGATTTCACCCAGTTCGGAGTCAACCCAGCCAATGTTGGCCTGGATACCGAAGCCGCCAAACCGGCCGTTGAACTCGGCCTCGAGGCCTTGGATCGTTGCGCCGCCAACGTTGAACACGGTGTTGTTGGCTGCGGTCGAACCCGCTTCCGCCCGGAAAGCCTGCTGCTGCATGTCCTGGTAGTCCATGTAGAAGGCGCCGATGCTGAGTTGCGCCCGGCCATCCGCGAACGTGCCCTTCCACCAGCGCGCATTCGAGGAAGCACTTGAGCGGGCCGTGGGGGTTGCTGCG
>JANNNQ010000312.1:0-21525 GCA_031398625.1 Pseudomonadota bacterium | reverse complement strand
CCGATGTCGCGGCGCGCGGGCTCGATGTGGACCGCATCAGCCACGTCATCAACTTCGACATTCCGTACGACACCGAAAGCTACGTCCACCGCATCGGGCGGACCGGGCGTGCCGGCCGCAGCGGCCAGGCCATCCTGTTCGTGACCTATCGCGAGCGGAACATGCTGCGCATCATCGAGCGCGCGACCCGCCAGCCGATCGAGCAGATGGACCTGCCGAGTGCCGAAGCCGTGAACGACCTGCGCATTGCGCGGTTCATGGAGAAGATCACCGAGGCGCGCGCCGTTGACGGCCTGGCAGACTACCAGCAGCTCATCGAGCGCTATGCGCATGAACATGAGGTACCGCTGGTCGAGGTCGCTGCGGCACTCGCCACGCTGGCCCAGGGCGACAAGCCCTTGTTCACGCCGAATCGGGGAACCCCGCGCCGCGACGACGCAGAACGGGTAGAGCGCGCACCGCCGGAGCGGATACGTCCCGAGCGTTCGCGGCCGGCCGAGGTCGCAACTTTGCCCTTGCTGCAGGAGCGGCCGCCGCGCGAGCGCAAGCAGGTCGGGGACCACAGGAAACCCGCGGAGCACAAGGCATCCAGGCATCACGCCGAGCCCGTGCGTCACGAAGCGCCGCAGGTGCTGCGCGCGGAACCTAAGCGCGAGGAACGCCAGCCCGCTTTCCGGCCAGAAGCCAGATCCGAGACTCGCCCAGAGATTCGCCCAGAAACTCGCCCAGAGATTCGCCCAGAGATTCGCCCAGAGACTCGCTCGGAGTCGCGTCCGGACCACACTGAACGTCCTGCCGAAAGAAAGCGCTCCAAGTCGGCTGAGCCGCGCATGGAAACGTACCGGCTGGCAGTCGGGCGCGTGCATCGCGTCAAGCCGGCGAACATCGTCGGGGCGATCATCAACGAGGCCGGCCTCGATGGAAAGATGATCGGCCACATCGACATCCAGGAGGACTACAGCCTCGTCGACCTGCCGGAGGGCATGCCGAAGGAGATCTTCCGCGACCTGCAGAAAGTCTGGGTGGCAGGACAGCAGCTCAGGATCGCCAAGGTAGGGGAGGTGCGGGATGTGCTCTCGGCACGCCCCCGCGCGCGGCCGGAGTCAGGCGAGCGTCCGGCCAGCCGGCCCTTTCGCAAGCCCATCGGGAGCTTTGCGGGCAAGCCGGGGGGCAAGCCCCCGCACAAAGGGGCGGGCAAGCCATTCGGCAAGCGGCCATCACGCCGGCCTTGATACAGACACCCTGACTACGATGGATTTCCTCAACCCAAAGTACTGGAGTGCCGTCGATGCTTGAGAAATCGATAGAGAAGCTGTTGTTCGCCAGCCGCTGGATCCTGGCGCCCGTGTATCTCGGGCTGTCTCTCGGCCTGATCGCGCTGGGTGTGAAATTCTTCCAGGAGGTGTTTCACCTGTTCGCCCACGTCTTCACGGTTGGCGAAGCCGACATGGTGCTGACGCTGCTGGCACTGATCGATCTCGTGCTGGTCGGCAGCCTCATCGTCATGGTGATGTTCTCCGGTTACGAGAACTTCGTCTCGCGCATCGACCTCGAAGGCGAGGGCGACAAGCTCGGCTGGCTCGGCAAGCTGGACGCCGGCACGTTGAAACTCAAGGTGGCGGCCTCCATCGTCGCGATCTCGTCGATCCATCTGCTGCGGGTATTCATGAACGCCCAGGGCACCGACAACGACAAGCTCATGTGGTACGTCATCATCCACCTGACTTTCGTGGTGTCGGCCGTGCTGATGGGATTCCTCGACAGAATGGCGTTTTCCTCGCATCGCGACCACTGACGCAGCTTCGAGGTCCTCCGGGCATGCCATGAACAACGCGGCCAGACAATCAGGGTGGGCGAGGGCGGTGTTCCTGACTGTCGTTGCCGTGGTCGTGGCGCTGCTGCTCTGGACCTGGTTCTCGCTGTCCTGGAGCTACTCGGATGGCGAGCGCGCCGGCGTCCTGCAGAAATTCTCGCGCAAGGGCTGGGTCTGCAAGACCTACGAGGGCGAGCTCGCGCTCTACATCGTCGGGGGAGTGGCACCGGAGATCTGGACCTTCAGCGTCCGAGATCCGGCGGTCGTCGATGCCTTGAATGCCGCTGTCGGCGAGCGGGTGCGTCTCCACTACACCGAGCACAAAGGCATCCCCACGAGTTGTTTCGCCGAGACCGCGTTCTTCGTGGATCGCGTGACGCCGGTAGAGGGGGGCGCCAGCGCGCAGGGTCCTCTTCCTTGAGTGCCGCCATCCCACAGGCCATGCAGGTCGTCGAGATCCGCCGGCCGGGACCGCCTGACGTCCTGACGCTCGCTACCCGCCCCGTCCCTGCGGTGGGCACCCATGACGTTCTCATCAAGGTGGTGGCTGCCGGACTCAATCGCGCGGATGTCCTGCAACGCCTTGGCGGTTATCCGGTTCCGCCCGGTGCGCCCGATTACCCGGGCCTTGAAGTGTCCGGCACGGTCGCGGCGACTGGACCGCAGGTGACGGAGTTTGCAGTCGGGCAACCGGTGTGTGCCTTGCTGCAGGGCGGTGGCTATGCGGAATATGCGAGCGCTCCCGTCGCGCAGGTGCTGCCTGTTCCTGCCGGTATTGACCTGATTGCCGCGGCTGCCTTGCCCGAGGCGTATTTCACGGTCTGGAGCAATGTCTTCGAGTTCGGGAAGCTGGCCCCCGGCGGGAGTTTTCTCGTCCATGGTGGGTCGAGCGGGATCGGAACCGCTGCCATCCAGCTCGTTGCCACACTCGGGATGACGGTGTTCACGACGGCCGGTTCCGACGACAAGTGTCGCTTCTGCGAACTGCTGGGGGCGAAACGCGCGATCAATTACAAGACGGAAGATTTCGCCCGCGTGGTGTTGGACGACACCGGCGGCAGAGGCGTCGACGTCGTACTCGACATGGTCGGTGGGAGTTACCTGATGCGCAACATCGCGGCACTCGCAACCGAAGGCCGTCTCGTGCATATCGCCCTGATGGGCGGCTCGACCGCTGCCATCGACCTCCACCAGCTCATGGCCAAGCGGGTGTCGATCACCGGTTCGCTGCTCAGGCCGCGGTCCGTGGAGTTCAAGGCAGCCATCAAGGCGAAGTTGCTCGAACAGGTCTGGCCGTTGCTCGCAAGCGGCCGGATCAGGCCGGTGGTCGACCGCGTGTTTCCCCTCGCCGACGCTGCCAAAGCCCACGCCTACATGGAAAGCAGTGGCCACAAGGGCAAGATTCTCCTCAAGGTCTGACCGCCTGCGTCGATCCGTCGTTCCACTCACTCAAGTGCACAGGATTCACCTCCCATGCGTATCGATCTGGTGCCTACGGGCTCCAACCCGCCCGACAACATCAACGTCGTCGTCGAAGTGCCGATTGGCGGCGAGCCCGTCAAGTACGAATTCGACAAGGCAAGCGGTGCGCTGTACGTCGATCGCATCCTGCACACGCCGATGCGCTATCCCGCGAACTATGGCTTCGTCCCGCACACGCTGTGCGAGGACGGCGACCCCCTCGATGCGCTGGTCGTAGCGCGGTCGCCCTTCATTCCTGGTTCGATCGTCCGCGTCCGCCCCGTGGGTGTGCTGCTGATGGAAGACGAGAAGGGCGGCGACGAGAAGCTCCTCACCGTGCCCGTCGATGGCACCTTCCCCTACTACTCGGAGGTCAGCGATCGCACCGACCTGCCCGCCATCGTCATGCAGCAGATCGAGCATTTCTTCATGCACTACAAGGATCTCGAACCCGGCAAGTGGGTGAAGGTGAAGGAGTGGGGCGACGTCGCGGTTGCGCGGCGCGTGGTGCTCGAGTCCATGGAGCGTGCCCAGGCGCAGGGCAATGCGCCCGCGCGCCGCAAGGACGACTAGACGGGTGAATCTGCTGGTCGACGCCGATGCCTGCCCCAATGTCATCAAGGACATCCTGTTTCGCGCGGCGACCCGGGCGCAGCTGCCGTTGACGCTCGTGGCAAACCAGCCGCTGCACTTCACCGCGTCGCCGTATGTCCGACTGCTCCAGGTGCCGCCGGGTCTCGACATGGCGGACAGGCGCATCATCGAACTGGCCGAACCGGGCGATCTCGTGATCACTGCCGACATTCCGCTGGCGGCGGCGGTCGTGAAGAAGGGCGCATTGGCGCTCAATCCCCGCGGCGAGTTGTACACCGGGCAGAACATCGGCGAACGGCTTGCCATGCGCAACCTGCTCGATGAGCTGCGCTCCGGTGGGCTTGCGTCCGGTGGGCCACCGGTCCTGCATGCCCGCGACCGGCAGGCTTTCGCCGCGCAGCTCGACAAGGTGCTGGCGCGGCACAAGGGCGCCGCGACCGCAACGCCGCCATAAGGGGGACCGATGACCGTGATCACGAGTGTGGCCGACCTGCGGGAGCTCGCCAGAAAGCGCGTGCCCCGCGCAATCTTCGACTATGCGGACCGCGGCTCCTACGATGAAATCACGATCCGCCGCAAACGCGCCGACCTCGAAGCGCTCTCGTTCTCCGTTCGGCTTCAAGCTCCTGGAGCCCGTCGTGCCTTGCTCCTGGTGAAGTTCTCCTCAGGGCTACCGAAACTCTCCGCTGCGAGGTCCACGAACGCGCGCACCTTTGGCGTGAGATGGCTGCGACTGGGGAAGACCGCATTCACCGGGACTTTCGGGAGCTGCCAGCCGCGCAGTACGCGACGCAGGCGGCCGGCTGCCACCTCGGGTTCCGCAATGGCAAGAAGCAGCTGCGCAATTCCCTGGCCCTGGCTGGCCGCTTCCCGCAGCACATGGCTGTTATTGGCGTTGAGGCGCGTCTGCAGCGAGAGGCGGGTTTCCTTGCGATTGCGGATGAACTTCCAGGTCGAGCCTCGGCCCCCGGCCGAAAACATGAGGATGTCGTGTTCACGGAGCGCATCGGGCGAACGTGGCACCGAGCGCCTCGCCAGATAACCCGGGCTTGCATAAAGGCCGTATTCCATTTCACCGAGCTTCCTGGCCGCGAGGCGTGAGTCATGCAGCGGGCCGACCCGGATGGCAAGATCAAAGCCTTCCTGAACGATATCGACCAGCCGATCGGAATAGTCCGCTTCGACGCGCATGTGCGGGTAGAGATCGAGGTAACTGCTGATCCAGCGATTGACGGCTATCAGTCCGAATACCACGCCGCAACTCATCTTGAGTGTGCCACGTGGCTCGTCCAATTCCGTGTTCGCAATCCGTTCTGCGTCTTCGACCGCAGCCAGAATCGCGACCGCTCTCTTGAACAGGTTGCTGCCGATCTCCGTCAGGTGAAGCGCACGGGTCGACCGGTTGAGCAGCCGGACACCTAGTTTGCTCTCGAAATCGCTGACGAGCTTGCTGACATGCGACTTCCGGGTGTGCAGCTGTACCGCTGCGGCGGTGAAGCTTCCGGTCTGTACTACCTTGACGAACGCAGTGAGGTGACGCAGGTCCATTGTTCCCCGATCCGGTAACGGTGAATTTCGTTTGTGTGTCTTTACGGGCACGAAGACGCACGCCAATATAGCCCGCTCAATAGATAGTGCGCTGGTCAAAACGCGGTTACCTGGGGGAAGCAGTATGCGGCGCAAGAAGCCGTTCGCGGAGCTGACGGCAATCGTCGGCAGCTTCGCAAGCCTCGTCAGTCCGGCAGCTCCAGCCGCCGTTGATCTCGCAGGGGAGTGGACGGTCCGGATGCACGAGGACCAGCCGGAGCGCGGCCCCGGGCCGTCCGTCGGCGACTACACGGGCATTCCAGTCAATGACGCAGCGCGGCAGCTTGCCGAGCGTTGGGATGCCTCGATCCTGACGGTTCCCGAGATGCAGTGTATTCCGCATCCGGCGAACTATTCTGCGCTGCACAGCAATCTGCGGATCTGGAAGGAAGTTGACGAACCGTCGCAGCGGATCACGGCGTGGCGGCTGCTGTGGGAGTCGTACAACCGCTTCCGGACGGTTTACATGGATGGCCGGGCACGGCCCGACGAGGATGCGCCGCACTCCTGGCAGGGATTTTCCACCGGTTCCTGGGAAGGCGACATGCTCCGGGTGTTCACGACGGACATGAAGGCGGAACGCATCCGTCGCAACGGCGTGATCCACAGCGACCGGGCTGAGCTCGTGGAGTATTTCGCCAGGTACGGCGATGTCCTCACTCTCATCAGTGTGCTTAACGATCCGGTTTACCTTACAGAGCCGTACATCCACGAACGGAGCTTTGTTTATAACCCGCGGCAGGTGATCAATCCGTATCCGTGCAGGGGGGTTGTCGAGATCTATCGCGAACCCGGCGTCGTCCCCAACTGGCTCCCCGGCAAGAATCCGATCCTCCATGACTGGGCGGATACCTACCGGATTCCCCGCGAGGCTGCACTCGGTGGCGCGAAATACACCCGGCCGGAATATGTGCTCGAGCTGCGCAAGGCCATCGCTTCTCCTGCTGGCGCTGCGGGGAGCCGTCAATGAACCGCACGGCCCTGCAGCTTCCTGGTCTCCTCCTCGGGGTGGTCTGCACCACTGTCGCCTTCGCTGCCCAGGCGCCATCCGAAACCCGCCCTGGCTACCCGGCACGGGACCGGATTCGCGTGACGCATGTTCAGGGAAACATCCATCAGCTTTCAGGCGCGGGTGGCAACATCACGATCCAGATCGGTGATGAAGGAGTGCTTCTCGTCAATGCAGGTGATGGCCGGAGCAACGATACCGTCCTACGGCATGTTCGCGAACTGGCGGGCACGAAGCCGCTGCTGTATGTGGCGAATACGCAGGGCGCGCCGTGGAACATCGGCGGCAATCCGGCAGTCCGGGCTGCCGGCGTCACTTTTACCGGTGGCAACGCCAACGTCAGGGGTGTTTCCGATGTCGGATCGGGCGCTGCGATAATCGCTCACGAAAACACCCTGCTCGCGCTCAGTTCTCCGACCGCCGGATCCGGTCAGCCAGTGCTTGCGGAAGAGTACTGGCCGGGCCAGTCGTTCTATGTCGATACGCTGGATCTTTTCGTCAACGGGGAACCAGTTGAGCTCATCCACGTCCCGAATGCAATCACGGACGGGGATCTCATCGTGCACTTCCGGCGTTCCGATGTCGTCAGTACCGGTGACATTTTCTCATTCACCAGCTATCCCATGATTGACCCGCGTCGAGGCGGGACACTCGAAGGCACGATCCGCGCGCTCGAGCGGGTGATGGATATCGCCGTCGTGGCCAACTGGGAAGAAGGCGGGACGATGATCGTCGCAGCCGATGGCCGGATCGCTGACCAGTCCGAAGTCGTACGCTATCGGAACATGCTGGTCTTCATCCGCGACCAGATACAGGACATGGTGGCGTCAGGCATGTCGCTCGCACAGGTCAAGAACGTCCGACCGATCATGGATTTCGATGCAGTCTATTCGCGGCCTGGCTGGACCGGTGACCAGTTCGTCGAGCTGGTTTACCAGGAACTCGTGCGAGAGGCGTCACCTCAAGCGCGTGCCCGCCAAGGCTTCAACGACCGGAAGACGGTTTCGCGCAGCCAGTGATGCGCAGGGTCCTCCTGTTCGCGCGAATGCCAGTACTGTTTCACGTCGAAGCCGCCGATGTCGAGGGGGGGCGGCGCATGGGCCAGCCCGAAACGTCGGGCAACGGGGGCGATGATCCGACCGGGAGCCGTAACGATCATGTCCGATTCGGCTGCAGCGACCAGCGCCACAAGGAAGCTGCTCGATGTCATGTGCACCTGCCGCGGCCGCAGGCTCTGGATGAGCCGTTGCTCTGCGGTGCGATGGGCATGTGCCATGCCCTTGGTGCTCACCACGATGTGGTCCGACTCGACAAAGTCGGTCATCGATTGCGAGCGGATGAAAGGGTGTCGGGGAGATGCAAAGCAGAGGTAGCGTTCCCCATACAGGGCCTGCGTGTGGATGCCGGCTTCCAGCCGGGGGAAGGCGCCGAGCGCAATGTCGACTTCTCCGGACTGCAGTGCATCGACCATCTCGACCCGACCGAGCGTGACGGTCCGCAGGCGTACCTGGGGCGCGCTCAGTCGCACCGCGGGATACACGAAACTGACGACGACCAGCTGACCGACATCGGAGCAGGCGACGACGAATTCACGATCGAGTTTTGCTGCAAGAAAGGTTCGGCCACCACCGGCGAGCCGATGACGCAGGTCGAGCATCTGCTCGACCTCCTGGGCGATGCCAAGGGCGAAAGGCGTGGGTTCCATCCCATTGCGGGTTCGCACCAGCAACTGGTCTCCGAACACTTTCCGCAATCGTGACAGCGCATGGCTCGCCGACGGCTGGGGCATTTCCATCAGGCGGGCCGCCTCGGTAAGGCTCCGTTTGCGCAGCAGCGCGTCCAGCAACCGGAGATGGGCAAAGTCGAGACTGTCTATATTCATGTTCTGAATAAGGTGTATTGGGCCAGCCGGATTGTCAATTCGGAGGCTGCGGCAGACAGTTCCTGAATCAGTCGGCTGGCGCGATGAACCCGTGAATCGAGGAGGAAATCATGGCCGATGCAAGTCAACCAGACGCGAAGATCCGGATGCCCAAGAGTCCGAGTGCTGCCCTCAAGGGCCATCACCACATCACGATCGGGGTAGGCAACGCCCAGGAAGACTTCGACTTTCACACCAAGGTGCTCGGTCTGAAGTGCGTCAAGCGAACGCTTTTCTACGATGGTGAGCTGCCGGTCTATCACTTCTACTACGGGAATGACCTGGGTGAGGAGAGCACCCTGGTCACCACCTTCCCGGTGGCGCACATCGGCGTCAAGGCGACTCCCGGCTCCGGGCAGATTGACAAGGTGGCGCTGTCTGTTCCCGCTGATTCGCTCGGCTACTGGTCGCGCCGGCTGGATGAGCACGGATTCAAGGTCACAGGAACTGAACGGTTTGGCGAGAGCTGTCTGGATTTCGTTTCACCGCACGGCATCAACATGATGCTCGTCGGTGTAGCACAGGACAGCCGTACGCCCTACAGCGGCGGCCCGGTGCCCGGGGAGAACATGATTCGCGGTACCCACAGCATTACTGTCTCCGCGCGGAGCATGGACTTCATGGATGAATTCATGGAGATCGCGTGGGGCAGCCGGCGCGAGGCCAACGAACTGAATCGGGTGCGGTATGCCATGGGCGCGGGCGGAACAGGCACCTTTACCGATTTCGCGATCGAACCCGACAGGAAGCCCGGCAGCTGGATCGTGGGGCAAGGCGCGGTCCATCACATGGCTTACAACTGTCCTGACCTCGGTACGCAGCTCAAGATCAAGGCTTTCGTGGAGGGCATGGGTTACACGGACTTTTCCGACGTGAAGGATCGGGGCTACTTCGATTCGATCTACGTTCGCACACCCTCGGGTGTGCTGTTCGAAGCCTGCGTTTCGCACAACCCGTCGTTCCTCTGTGACGAACCGGAGGCCACGCTGGGCACGAAGGTCATGATGTCTCCCCAGATCGAGGCCAATGAAGAAGAGGTCATGGCGATCATTGGCCGGGTGGAAGGCTGAGTCCGGGTCAGTCTGGTGGGAACGTGGAGGAAGTACTGACTTGGCTGGAATTGTCACGAGCCAGCGCATGGATCAGGGAGTCGGACTGGCCGTATCCGATCCTCCTGGACATGCATCTGATCGGGCTCGCCACGGCAGTAGGATTCAGCTGGGTAATCGATCTGCGGCTTCTGGGCTTCGGGCGGCACGCGGCGATTGCGCCCTTCCGGAGGATGATTCCCGTGATCTGGTGCGGGTTCGCGCTGAATGCAGTTTCCGGCCTCGCGTTGTTTGCCGCGGATGCTTCGAGGTTTTATGCCAGCACCAATTTCCGGATCAAGCTCGTGCTGATCGCCACAGCCATGACCGCGCTTGCCATCCAGGCGAGGCAGTTCAGGCGATTCGATTCCGGGCACCCGGAAACCGGCGCAGAGGTATCGCCGCTGGAGTTTGTGACCGCCGCATCGTCGCTTGCAGCCTGGCTCGGCGCCATCATCGCCGGACGACTGCTGGCATACACCTCCTGATCGGAGTCGGGAAGGGCCTAGATGGAAGAACTCCTGCACGCCATCGAGAGAACCGGTACGGCGTTGTATGTGATGCAGACGCCGTGGGTATGGCCAGCGCTCGAGATCCTGCACTTCGTGGGCCTCTCGCTTCTGTTTGGTTCCGTGGCCGTGGCAGATCTGCGGCTGATCGGTCGATTGACCGCCCTGCCGGTCGAGTATCTGCCAACCCTGGCGCAGTGGGGGCTGGCGGGATTCGTGCTCAACGCGTTCAGCGGAGTGCTCTTTCTGGTGGCGAATCCAACGCAGTATTTTTTCAACTGGCTCTTCTGGTTGAAGATGGCGCTGGTGGCGGCGGCCGGCCTCAATGTGCTCGCGTACCGTCAGCTGGGTCAGCTCGCGGCCCGCGGCAGCCCTCTCCGCTTCGAGGCCGGGCAGAGGCTCGTCGGGGGCGTGTCGCTGCTGTTGTGGGTTGGCGTCCTGCTGGCGGGAAGAATGCTGCCGTTTCTTGGTGGCGACTGATGCGTCCGCAACAGGCTCACGTGGTAGCGGGGGAATCAAGAATGAACATCAAGTCGATCGGGCTCCTCGGACTGCTCGCGGTTCTGCAGCTGACGGCACCCTCCGAGGCACACCATTCGTTTCCGGCGCACTACGATGCGGAAAACATAGTCACGATCGAGGGGAAGGTAACGGCATTCCAGTGGCGTAACCCCCATTCCTTTCTCATCGTGGAAAGTACTGGGAGCGACGGGAACAAAGTTGTCTGGGCGTGCGAATGGAACAACACGATCGCCATGGGCAGGGCCGGCCTGTCGGCGAAGTCGTTCTCGCCGGGAGATACGGTTACGGTCAGGGGCAATCCGGCGTGGGACAAGCAACCCCGTCTCAGGCTGGTCAACGTGAAGCGGCCGGCGGATGGACTGGAATTCAATCGCGCCGGTGGAGTGAACGACTAGGCGAATCGTCGCCGGGGCAAAACGAACATGAATTCCCATGAAAACTTCAGGCGGGGCTGCGCAGGAGTCATTGCCTCGATGGTGTTCGCCTGCACCGGATCCTGGGCGGCAGAGGCCGGCCTCTTCGGCTTCTGGAACCACCTCGGGGACTTCGCCGGCTTTACGGCGGGCGGCCCGCCGATCGGGGACTACAGCTTCCTGCCCTTGAACGAACAGGCGAGATCGCGCGCAGAGTCATGGGACCCGGCTATCCAGACGCAGGTACAGCGGCAGTGCTTTCCGCATTCGGCAGCCTGGGCCCCGTTCGGTCCGACCCCTCTGCTGATTCGCAGGGGTGAGGGTGAGGAAGCTGGAGCGATCGTCATCCGGATGCAGTCGAACGAGGTTTACAGGGTGATCTGGATGGATGGCAGGCCGCATCCCTCGCCGTATGCGCTGCATACGTGGAATGGCTTCTCGACGGGGGAATGGGTGGGCTTGACACTCAAGGTGACGACGACGCATATCAAGGAAGGGTTCACCCGTCGCAACGGCGTGCCCAACAGCGATAAAGCGGTTGTTTTCGAGTACATCACACGTCATGACAGCTTCCTGACGGATGTTGTGGTTCTCGAGGATCCCGTCTACCTCCAGTCGTCGCTCGTTCGGGAACAGAGTTACCGCCGGCTCCCCGACGACACGGAGATACTCGAATATCCCTGCGAGCAGAGCATGGAAGAGGCGGGTGGCAGACTGCACTTCACGCCCCACTTCCTGCCCGGCCGGAATCCCCACATCTCAGGAAGGACCCGCCGGGCAGACGAGTTCCGGGATTGAGACTTGAGCACAGAGGCAGGCCTGGCGCCCGGGACGGTGCCGGACAAACTGCAGTGTCTGGGGGCTGAAGGTACAAACGAATGAAAGGGGGGGGGCACCATGGCATGCATCCGGCGCGGCAAGGCGACACTGATGGCGATTGCCTCGATGCTTACCCTGTCTGCTACCCATGTGTCTGCGGCTGTATCCGCAGAAACAGATCCGGGTGCGGTGCAGGTGCTGCCGGTCGCGAAGAACGTGTACTTGCTGGTCGGAGCCGGCGGAAATGCGGCGGTGGCGGTGGGCAGGGACCAGGTCTTGCTCGTGGACACGCAGTCCGGGCCTGCTGGCGAACAGCTGTACGCTGCCATCAGGACCATCACCGACAAACCCGTCCGCACCGTGGTCAATACCCATGCACATCCCGACCATGTCGGCGGCAACGCCTATTTCGTCGGCAAAGGCGCGACCCTGTTCGCGCGTGACAGTGCTGCCAAGCGGATGCAGGCGGGATGGCCGAACGATCTCACCCCCGATCCGGCCGACCGCGTCGCGCCCGTCATTCAACAGGGCCTGCCGCGGAGGACATACAGGCAGTCGCTGGACCTGAGCTTCGCGGGAGAGCAAGTCGAGATTCTCTCTGCGGGCAGCGCCCATACCGATGGCGACAGTTTCGTTTTCTTCCGGACCTCGAATGTATTGCACATGGGCGATGTCTTCATCACGGAAGGGTTTCCGGTCATTGATCGCAGCGCGGGAGGTACGGTGACCGGGACGATTGCCGCATTGAACAGGGCGATCGAGCTCGCCGGGACGGCTCCCGGCTTTCTCTCGGGAAGGGGCAATACGCGCGGCGGCTTTCCTCCTCCGCCTGGACACGAGGGGAGAACCGACACCATTCTCATTTCAGGCCATGGGCGCTTGTACGATCAGGCTGACCTGCTTCAGTACCGCGACATGGTAGTCATTATCCGGGATCGCATTGCGGATCTGGTGGGCAAGGGAATGTCCCTGGAGCAAGTAAAGGCGGCGCGGCCGACGCTCGGATGGGATACGCGTTACGGCTCCGACACGCCTCCCTTCACGACCGAGCGTTTTGTCGAAAACGTCTTCCACGAGATCCAGGGAAGGTAGCCGCCAATGATCCGGCCGCAGGACCGCAAGGGTTCGAATTGCCGGACTCACCCCGCCTGGCGGCGTGCGCTGCGGAGCGGCAGGTTGTAGGTGACAGTCGCACCGAAGCGTTCCGGTTCGTGCGGGTCGTGCCGCACCTTGTCGAACACGAGGACGCGCGTACCGAGCTCGAAGCTTTCCTTGAGGTCGTGCGTGATCATGAAGATGGTCATGCGATGCGCGGCCCACAGGGTCAGGATCAACTGGTGCATGTCGGCGGTGATGCCGGGGTCGAGCGCGCCGAAGGGCTCATCCAGCAGCAGGATGCGCGGTTCCCGGATCACGGATTGCGCGATCGACAGCCGCTGCTGCATCCCGCCTGACAGCTGGGCGGGATACTTGTCCCTTGCTGCCTGCAACCCGACGGCTTCAAGCAGCGCGGACGCCTTGTCGCGTGCGGCCCGTCGCGCGCCACCGAACAGGCGGCCACTCAAGGGAGCGCCGGCGAACTCCAGCGCCAGCAGCAGGTTCTCCATCACCGTCAGGTGCGGAAACAGCGAATAGCGCTGGAAGACGATGCCCCGATCCGCGCCGGGCTCGGCAGGCAGTGGTTTGCCATCGATCAGGAATTCACCGCGACTCGGCGCTTCCATGCCGAGCAGCATGCGCAGGAACGTCGTCTTGCCGCAGCCCGACGCACCCACAATGGTGACGAACTCATGGTCGCCGATCTCGAGGTTGAGGTTCTCGAGCACGACGTGGTTGCCGTATTCCTTCCAGAGATGCCTGACGGTGACGGCCATCAGCGTCCCATCTCGACCCAGGGACAGGCCAGGGAGCGGATCCGGCGCAACAGCCAGTCCGTGAAGAAGGCGAGGAGGGTGATCCAGACGACGTACGGCAGGATGACGTCCATCGCGAGGTAACGCCGGACGAGGAAGATCCGGTAGCCCAGGCCTTCGGTCGAGGCAATGGCTTCGGCGGCAATCAGGAACAGCCACGCCGCACCCAGCGTCAGGCGCAATGAATCGATCAGCCGGGGCCAGGACTGGGGCAGCACGACCCGCAGGATGATCTGCCACGTGGACGCCCCGAGAGTCTGTGCCTTGATCAGCTGTTCGCTGGGCAGTTCTCCCACCCGCAATGCGAGATCGCGGACGATGACGGGTGCGACGCCGATCACGATCAGCGCGATTTTCGCCGTCTCGCCCAGGCCCAGCACAATGAACAGGATGGGCAGGATGGCGAGCGGCGGAATCATGGAGATGGCGGCGACGACGGGACCCAGCGTCGCGCCCGCAAAGGGCAGGATGCCGATGGCGATACCGAGCACGAGCCCGATCGCGGCACTGATTCCCAGTGCGACACCGATGCGTTTCAGGCTTGCGAAGGTGTCTGACCACAGCAGGACCTTGCCGCTGCGGCTGTCCTCCTCGAAGGCGTACCCCTGGATCGCGGTCCCGATACTGGAGAGGGACGGCAGCAGCTTGTCGTCCGGATTGTCCGCAAGCCTGACGCTCGACCCGATGAGGTACACCACGAGCAGGAGCGCAAAAGGCAGCACTCCGAGCGCCAGCGTGCTGCTCCGTCCGGGCCTGAGGTTGATCATACGGCGCATGAGGGAAGGCTGTAGACCGCAGGCTGAAGGCTGTAGGTCAGGATCGGGACACAGCAACCTTTTACTCTGCAGTCGTCCGGCTTCTTTTCTCCTACAGCCTGCAGCCTGCTGCCTCCTTCACAGGGTCCCGTCTACCGCCATTTTCACGTAGGTGTCGTCAAAGCGCATCGTTATCTTGCCGGCGTCGCCCAGCGTGCGGCCGCCCGGAAACTCGATGCCGACGGCGTCGACCGACTGGGCCCCTTCGCCGAGCAGGCCATGGTCGAACGAGAATTTGCGGACCAGATCCATGTTCGCCACGACTTCCTCGCCAGTAACCACCGCAAGCGCCTCCGCCGGCGTTGCGTAGAGCTTCGTGGTGGCAAGCTGGCTCTCGAAGCCCGCGACATCGGTGCCGGAGGCAGTGGCCATCTGTTCCTTGGCAGCCAGAGCCGCTGCGTCGCTGCCCAGCATGACGCTCAGGGTTTCGTACCACGCCCCGACCAGGGCCTTGCCGAGGTTCGGATTGGCATTCAGGACGTCGGACTTCACGACCATGAGGTCGAGGATCTCGCCTGGCGTCCGGCTCGAATCGAATACCAGCTCGGCATCGGGTGATTCGAGGATCGTGGAGAGCAGCGGCTTCCAGGTGACCACGGCAGTGGTCTCGCTGGCGCCATAGGCCGCCGTCATGTCGGCGTCGGAGGTATTGACGATCGTGACGTCCCGTTCGGCAAGCTGGATGCTGTCCAGCGCCCGCGCGAGCAGGTAATGCGATACCGACAGTTCGACCAGGTTGACGGACTGGCCCTTGATATCGGCCAGGCTCTTGCCCTTGCCCTTGAGCACGATCCCGTCATTGCCGTTCGAGTAATCCCCGACGATCAGCGCCGTGGAGTCGACGCCGCCGGCCGCGGGAATGGTCAGCATGTCCATGTTGGTCATCACGCAGGCGTCGAAGGCACCCGCGGTGTACTGGTTGATCGACTCGACGTAGTCATTGATCTGCGTGAGTTCGATGTTGATCCCGTACTTGTCGGCCCATTTCTTCAGGATGCCGCTCTTGTCCGCGTAATCCCACGGCATCCAGCCGACGTAGATGCTCCACGCCACCTTGAAGGTCGGGACTTCGGCCGAAGCCGCCGGCTCCGCGGTCGATTGGGGCTCACTGTTACCGCAACCCGAGAGCTGGAACACCATGGCCGCCACGGCGAAAAGCCGGACTAGCCATGAGGAATTCAAGCCTGAGCACATGAAGGCTGATTGCATGCTGGTACCCGTTTGCGTTGCAGGGTGGTAAGGGCCTCCCGGGCTTTTGTCCCGCCGTGTATCCCTCTTTGAAGGGGACAGATCTATTCTCCCGAGACTAAGGAAAAAACAGATCTGTCCCCTTAAAGATAGGACTGCCTCTCTTGGACCAGCGCCATAGCAGTTGGGGACAGTCCCCAACTGCTATGGCCGGAACCCTAGACGCACATTTGGTTTGCCGACTTTGCAAGTCGCGTGCCCGAGGCCATCAAGCGCCTGCGACGACGGAATCAGCCGCGCGAGTGCCTCTGGCGCGATCTGCAGGCCAGCGCCTTGCACTACAAGGGCGCATTCCTGGTCTGGGATTGCTTCGTTTGGAGGCGGCTCACGGCAGAATCTGCGTGCGATCGAGTCCGATGACGCTCCAATGCGCAGGGCCGGCATCAAATGGGTGCGTGCTGGTACGGGACTTGCTACATCGCACCGGGTTGTTGACGAGCTGACCGGCTGATGCAAACGACCGACAACGCTTTCCTGGCGAAGGCGGGCACCGTTCTCTGGGAGGAGATCGTGCCCGCTGGCGCACATTGGTCCGGCATCCTGCGCCGTGGCGTCACGCTGCGTCTCACCGATACGGAAGGTGGTGCCAACGTCTCGATGCTCCTGTATGCATTCGAGAATCCGCTCGAGCGCTACAACATGCCGGATACGCTGAAAGCGCAGCACACTGCGTTCCTCACCCGGGGACACGTCTGTTACTCCGACATGGGGCGGATCCTGTGCTCGATCACCGCGGACACCTGTGGCTGGCACGACACCGTCTGCGGCGTATCGGATGCAGGAATGGTCCAGGAGCGCTACGGCATCGCAACCTACCAGGATTTCCGCAACAGCTATCACCGCAGTGGCCAGGACAGCCTGCTGACCGAGCTGGGCAAGTACGGCCTGGGGCTGCGCGATCTCGTCCCCAACATCAACTTCTTCTCGAAGGTGACCGCAGACGAGGGTGGGTTGCTGCAGTTCCAGTCCGGTCATTCGCGTGCCGGGAGTGCCGTCGAGCTGCGCTTCGAGATGCGTTCCCTCATCGTGCTGTCGACCTGCCAGCATCCCCTGGATCCCGAACCGCTTTATCGACCGAGGCCCGTTTTGCTGACTGCGATCCAGGCGGCGCCGGTTACCCGGGACGACGAGTGCCGCACCCTGTGCCCGGAGAACGAGCGCGGTTTCAGCAACACCGAGAGGCTTTTCCGGTGAGGCTGCAGGCTGCACGCCGGAAGCTGGAGGCAGAATCAGCGTTGCGGCCGCGAAAGCGCGACCTGGCTGCAGCCCGTCGGAAGCCCCTCGCATTCGTCGCGGCAGGCAGAAGGACCCAGGGATGAAGCAGGTCGAGAGCACGCTGGATGCTGCAGGCGCAGCTTTTCGCACTGTCATTCCCGCGGGTGAACCGTGGATGGGTCTCGTCCGCAAAGGCCAGCATTTCCGCATCCTGGACCTGGAAGGCAACCAGGCGGTCGATACGCTGTTCTACAGCGCGGCCAGGCCAGCGGAGCGCTACAGCGCCTGCGACACGATCCGCGGCCAGGGGGGGTTGTACCTGACTGCCGGGACGCAGCTGCTTTCGACGCTGAGCAACACGATGCTGAGCATCGTGGCGGATACCTGTGGCCGGCACGACACCCTGGGCGGCGCGTGTTCGGCTGAAAGCAATTCAGTGCGTTACGCGCTCGGGAAGCGGCACATGCACAGCTGCCGCGACAGCTTCCTGCTCGCGCTGGCCCGCAACCCGTATGGCCTCTCCAAGCGCGACCTGTCAAGCAACATCAATTTCTTCATGAACGTACCGGTCACGCCAGCGGGCAAGCTCACTTTCGCCGATGGCATCTCCGCGCCCGGGCGGTACGTGGAAATGCGGGCCGAAATGGACGTGATCGTGCTGATCTCGAATTGCCCGCAACTCAATAACCCCTGCAATGGCTACAACCCCACGCCAGTCGAAGTACTGACCTGGAGACAGGGAACCTCTGATTGACCTATACACACTCGCGTAGCGTCTCCAATCGCTTGGCTAGCGAGGCATCGGGCCGCAGTACATACCGGGAGTATGGACAAGGGCCGCAACGACGCTAGCCAAGCGATTAGAGGCGCAACCCATGGTTGTGTGTTTATTCATTTATCGGGACGGGATCCATTTCGTGCAGTGCAGCGTTGCTCCTCCCTCGAGTACACCGGGTACACAGCGGTCGTCGCGCCTCGCCCTGCACGAAATGGCTCGCCGTCGCGAGTGCGTATAGGTCAATCAGAGGTTCCCCGGCAATTTCGGGCGCGGCGGGACGACCCGCCGTGGAATCGATGACTCCGGGACGACCCGGCCGCTGACTATCGAATTCCATGTTCCAGAAAGTCCTGATTGCGAATCGCGGCGCCATTGCGTGCCGCATCCTGCGTACGCTGCGGCGCATGGGGATTGCCTCGGTCGCTGTTTACTCCGAGGCCGACCGGCACTCGCTGCATGTACTCGCAGCCGATGAAGCCGTCTGCCTGGGGCCCGCACCCGCGGCCGCGAGCTACCTGCGCAGTGACTTGATCCTCAAGGCCGCGCGGGAACTCGGCGTTGATGCGATCCATCCTGGATACGGCTTCCTGAGCGAGAACGCAGCCTTTGCGGAAGAATGTGCTGCTGCCGGCATCGCGTTCATCGGCCCGGCGCCGCAGCAGATGCGGGACTTCGGGCTCAAACACACGGCACGCGAACTCGCAGCGGCCAATGGCGTGCCGATGCTACCTGGCAGCGGGTTGCTTGCCGGACTGGAGGACGCCCACGGCGAAGCGAAGCGGATCGGTTATCCCGTCATGCTGAAGAGTACCGCCGGTGGGGGCGGCATCGGCATGCAACTGTGCTGGCGTCCGGAAGACCTCGAGGAGTCGTTCCGGTCGGTCCAGCGACTTGCGCAGAACAACTTCAGCCAGGGCGGGCTGTTCCTCGAGAAGTACGTTGAGCATGCGCGTCACATCGAAGTCCAGATCTTCGGCGACGGCGCCGGCAACGTGGTGGCTGTGGGTGAGCGCGACTGCTCCGTCCAGCGCCGCAACCAGAAAGTCATCGAGGAAACACCTGCGCCCGGCCTCGATGCCACCACGCGGTCGGCCTTGTTCAAGGCGGCGGTACGTCTCGGCAAGGCGGTCTCTTACCGGTCGGCAGGTACCGTCGAGTTCGTCTATGACGTGACGGCACGCGAGTTCTATTTCCTCGAGGTGAACACGCGGCTGCAGGTGGAGCACGGTGTTACCGAGCAGGTCACCGGCATCGATCTCGTCGAATGGATGATCCGCGTCGCGGCCGGGGACAGATCTTTCTTTCCGCAGGAAAATGGATCTGTCCCCATTCCGATACCCGCATCGGGGCACTCCGTGCAGGTCCGCCTGTATGCGGAAGACCCCGGCAAGCAGTTCCAGCCAGCGAGCGGGCTCCTGACCGAGGTGAGTTGGCCACAAGGTGTCCGTGTCGACACGTGGGTCGAGACGGGCACCGAGGTTTCCGCGTTCTACGATCCCCTGCTGGCGAAACTCATCAGTCACGCGCAGACGCGAGAGGCGGCCATCGCGCAGTTGCGTACTGCGCTGGGTCAGGCCCGCGTGGCGGGCATCGAGACCAACCAGGCCTACCTGCTGCAGATCCTCGCCGATCCGGTATTTGCAGAGGGTCGCCAGACGACACGCATGCTGGGGAGCCTGGCGTACCAGCCTCTCAACGTGGATGTCGTGCAGGGCGGAACGCATTCGATCGTGCAGGATTATCCGGGCCGGACGGGCTACTGGGATATCGGTGTACCGCCCTCGGGGCCGATGGACTCACTGGCATTCCGGCTCGCGAACCGGTTGCTCGGCAACGAAGAGGGCGCCGCCGGACTCGAACTGACGGTGACGGGGCCCACGCTGCGCTTCAACGTCGACACGTGGATTGCACTGACGGGAGCTTCAATGCGGGCCGAGCTGGATGGCAAGGCGGTGCCGTACTACACCGCCGTGGCAGTGCGTGCGGGCAGTGTGCTGAAGCTGCGGGGCATCCAGGGGGCAGGGCAGCGGACGTATCTCGCGGTGCGCGGCGGCTTCGATACCCCGCTGTACATGAACAGCCGCTCGACCTTCACGCTGGGACAATTCGGGGGCCATGGAGGCAGGGCACTGCGGACAGGAGATGTGCTGCGCCTGTTCGCGGGGACAGATCTGATTTCCGCAGCGGAAAACAGATCTGTCCCCCCTCACGTGTTGTCGAATGAGTGGGAGATCGCCGTGTTGTACGGTCCGCACGGTGCGCCGGATTTCTTCACGCCCGCCGACATCGAGACGTTCTTCGCCACCGACTGGGAAGTCCACTACCACTCGAGCCGTACCGGCGTCCGGCTCATTGGCCCGAAACCGGAATGGGCGCGGCGTGATGGCGGTGAGGCCGGACTGCATCCTTCAAACATCCACGACAATGCGTACGCCATCGGCAGTATCGACTTCACGGGCGACATGCCGGTGATCCTCGGGCCGGATGGACCCAGCCTCGGCGGGTTTGTGTGTCCGGCCACGATTATTGCCGCAGAACTGTGGAAGCTCGGTCAGCTGCGTCCCGGCGATCGCGTACGCTTCCGGCGCATCACCATCGATGCCGCCGTTGCGCAGGAGCAGGCGCTGGATGCAGCCATCGCAAGCCTCGACTTCAGCGGGCTCCGAATGGAAGGGCTGGAGGCCGGGGGCCGGGGTCAGACCCCGAAGCTGGATCACGCATCTCCGATTCTGGCTGCAGCCGACAGCCTACAGCCTCCAGCCATTTCCGTCTGCTATCGCCAGGCGGGTGACAAATACCTGCTGGTGGAGTACGGCGAACCGGTCCTCGATCTCGCGATCCGGTTCAGGGTGCAGGCGTTGATGCAGTGGCTGCAAGCGCAATGCATCGCCGGCATCGCGGAACTGACGCCCGGGATTCGTTCGCTGCAGATCCACTACGACAGCCGGGCGCTTTCCCAATCCGAACTGCTGGCTGTACTCGCCAGCGCCGAGGCGCAACTGCCGGCGGTGGATGACATGGAAGTGGAGAGTCGTGTCGTCCATCTCCCGCTGTCGTGGGACGATCCTGCCACCCGGCTCGCCATCGACAAGTACACCCAGTCGGTCCGCAAGGATGCGCCGTGGTGTCCCAGCAACATCGAGTTCATCCGGCGCATCAACGGGCTCGAAACGATCGATGACGTGCAACGGATCGTCTTCGACGCCAGCTATCTCGTGATGGGTCTGGGGGACGTGTACCTCGGCGCGCCGGTGGCGACCCCGCTGGATCCGCGGCATCGCCTCGTGACCACGAAGTACAACCCGGCGCGGACGTGGACGCCCGAGAATGCGGTCGGCATCGGTGGCGCCTACCTGTGCGTCTACGGCATGGAAGGTCCGGGTGGTTACCAGTTTGTCGGTCGCACGGTACAGATGTGGAACCGCTACCGGCAGACGGCGGATTTCACCGCCGGCCGGCAATGGCTGCTGCGGTTCTTCGACCAGATACGGTTCTATCCGGTCAGCGCCGAGGAGCTGCTGGCCTTGCGCGAAGACTTCATCCACGGGCGGTTCCAGCTGCGTACCGAGCAGGCCACCTTGAAACTGCGCGACTACCGCCGCTTCCTCGCGGACAATGAGCAGGGCATCGCGACATTCAAGCAGCGTCAGCAGGCCGCCTTCGAAGCGGAGCGCGAACGTTGGCAGGCAGCGGGCAGCCCGGAGGAGATGCAGAAGGAGGTGGCGGACGACAGCAGCGAGACCGCTCCGTTGCCCCCGGGCTGTAATGCGGTGGCGTCACCGGTGTCCGGCAGTGTGTGGCAGCTGGGCGTGACGGTGGG
>JANNNQ010000307.1:0-19901 GCA_031398625.1 Pseudomonadota bacterium | reverse complement strand
CTGGCCTTGCGCTGCTGGCTGCATGCGCCGCGCGCCGCAAGCGCGGCAATGCAGGTGCTGCTCAAGGCTAGAATCGCGCCCGTCTAGCGGTAACGGTGCGCCTTGCGCACCTTGCTTCGGAAGGGTGGATGAGCGGTTTAAGTCGCATGCCTGGAAAGCATGTGGGGGTTAACAGCCCCCCGCGGGTTCGAATCCCGCCCCTTCCGCCACAGCGCCATGCAGCGCGCTTCAAACTTTGGTTCGACGCCCCGTCACCACCAAACCTGCCAGCGCCAACCCAGCCAGCGCCAGCGAGCCAGGCTCCGGCACCCGGTTGTCCAGCACCGTGATCGAACTTACCTACCAGGCAATCATCGATGCGGCATTCAGCACTGACGTGGCTGATCGCGGGCAGAACAGCCCGTTGGTGCCGGTAGGCGAAGATCGGGCCCTGGTGTTGCGGGTCAGTGCCCATCACCTGCCGGAACAACTGCCGTTGGCTGCCGTGCGCGACCAGATCGACATCCAGCTGCGGGCGAACGCTGCCCAGGACGCGGCTGCCCGCAAGGGTAACGAATTGCTGGCCCAGCTCGAGTCGGGGGCGATGTCGTGGTCCGGGGCAGCAGCGGCGCTCATCTCGGATCTCAAGATCACGCCGGCGGCAAAGCGCTTCACGGGACGCCAGAACCAGGAGATCCCGCCGGCAATCCTGCAGACTGCGTTCGCGCTGCCGCGCGCGACGGTGTCAGCAGGACCGCGTTTCCAGGCAAGCACTCTCGACAACGGTGACTTCGCGCTGGTTGCGGTGACCGCGGTACGCAGCGGGAACGAAACACCCGAAGAAGCCGCTGAGCGTGCGCAGCGCGGACGGCGGACGGCGCAGCAGGTCGGTGGCGAAGAGTTCGGGGCGTACCTTTCTGAAGTCGAGCGGAACGCCGACATCGAACGCAACCTGGCCGTGTTCCAGTAATCGATTCGGCAGCCCGCGCAGCTTCCTCGTCGCCTCCACTCCCGGAGGCAGCCGCTACAGGACGAACATCAGCCTTCTGCTTCGCCGAATGCCATTCCGACCGTGCTGAATCCCCCGTCAACGTAGACGATTTCGGCGGTGATGCCGGCGGCGAGATCCGAGCAGAGGAAAGCCGCGGCATTGCCGACGTCCTCGGTGGTCACGTTGCGGCGCAGCGGCGCAATCGCGGCGACGTGGCCGAGGATTTTCCGGAAGCCGCCAATCCCCGCTGCGGCGAGTGTCTTGATCGGACCGGCAGAGATCCCGTTCACGCGAATCCCCAGCGGACCCAGGTCGGCCGCAAGAAAGCGCACGTTGGCTTCCAGGCTCGCCTTTGCGAGGCCCATCACGTTGTAGTTCGGCAGTGATCGGACCGCGCCGAGATAGGTCAGGGTCAGCAACGCGCCTGCGCGGCCTTTCATCAGGGGCAAAGCAGCCTTGGCGACAGCGGTGAGGCTGTAGCTCGAAATGTCGTGTGCGATCCGGAAGTTCTCACGCGTGGTCGCCTCAACGAAACTGCCGCGGATGGCGTCGGTCGGCGCGAAGGCAACGGCATGCACGATGATGTCGAGGCCATCCCAGGTCCTGCCCAGCTGGTCGAAGGCCACCTGGATCTGCTCATCATTGCCGACATCCATGGGAAACACGGCCTGCGAGCCGAATTCACCCGCCATCTGTTCGACGCGCTCCTTGAACCGCTCCTGGTAGGTGAAGGCAAGCTCCGCTCCTTCGCGGCGCATGGCTGCCGAGATGCCATACGCAATCGAGCGTTCGGTGGCGAGACCGATGATCAAGGCGCGCTTGCCGGTCAGAAAGCCCATGGACGACTCCGGAGACGATTGGTAAAGCGGCGGGCAGCAACGACTGCCCGGAGGCGGCCGCAAGGATAAGCGGATCGCCTGCGAAAGTGGAGCGCCCGGGAAATCTGCTCAGCTGCCGATACGGCTGGCGTCGTTGACGTACATCACCAGGCGCTGGCCCGGCTTCAGTACCTGGGACGATCGAAGGTTGTTCCAGTTGAGGAGGTCCGCAATGCCTACCCTGAACGTGCGTGCGATGCGGGAAAGCGTATCGCCTGCCTGAACCGTGTAGGTAACGGGCTGCAGGCTCGCTGCCGCCGAACCGGTTGCTGCCAGGGTGGCGACGGCGGGGATTGCGAGCGTCTTGCCGACAGAAAGCGTGGTGCTGCGATTGATGTCGTTATGGGAGGCGAGCGCATCGAGGCCTACGCCGTAGGACTGGGCGATGCTCCAGAGCGTATCGCCGCGTCTCACCACATGGTTGCCGCGGTTGAGGGAAGGCTGTTCCTTGGCAGTGAAGGAGACCGGCAGTGCAGCCGGGCGTGCTGCAACGGTTGCCGACCGGCTGGACGCAACGGCACGTGCCGGGAACTCGGTGACAATGAGGTCCTGGCCGACCCGGATCGTCGAGCCCTTCAGGTTGTTGGCAGTGCGCAGGGCATCGATGCTGACGTCGTAGCGGCGGGCGATCGCTCCCAGCGTTTCGCCGGAGCGGACCCGGTGATTCACCACCCGGATCCTCTCCTGCGGTGGCAGGCTGGCAAGGCCGGTCATCAGCCGCTCATGCATCGCGACAGGGACGAGCAAACGGTGCGGCCCCTCGGGGTCGGTAACGCCATGCTTGAAGCCCGGGTTCAGGGCGAGGAACTCGTCCTCCGGCAGGCCGACGATCTCCCGTGCGACATCCAGCTGGATCTGACCCCCCGTATGCGCGATGGCGAAGTAGGGGCGATCGGCAATCGGCGCGAACTGCAGGTTGTGGCGGGCCGGATCAGCAACGATGCGCCGGATTGCAAGGAGCTTGGGCACGTACGCGCGCGTCTCACGGGGCAGATCGAGGCTGAAGAAATCAGTCGGTTTGCCGGCTCTCCTGTTGGCGGCTATCCGGCGCGCAACATTTGCTTCACCGGTGTTGTAGGCGGCAACCGCCAGCATCCAGTCACCATCGAACTCGTTGGCGAGGAAAGTCAGGTAGTCGAGTGCGGCGCGCGTCGACTCGATGACATCGCGACGGCCATCGTAGTACCAGTTCTGCTTGAGGCCATAGCGGATGCCGGTGCCGGGGATGAACTGCCACAGGCCCGAGGCGCGGGCCCGGGAGTAGGCGATGGGATTGAATGCACTTTCGACGATGGGAAGGAGGGCGAGCTCCATCGGCATGCCGCGGGCGTCGATCTCCTCGACGATGTAGTGCAGATAGCGCTCCCCTCGGCGGAATACCCGGTCCAGGTAGTCCGGGTGACGGGCGTACCAGTCGACTTCGCGCTGGACCGCAGGATGATTCACGTCCGCTATCGCGAACCCTTCGCGGATCCGGTCGAAGAGATCGCCTGGCTCGATGGCATCCGGGTCCATGAGGGGCTCGGCCGCGTCGATGCGTACGGACTGCTCCGGCGTGTATTCGCGCTGGGCCACCGCGGGATGCGGAATGAAATCCGCTTCGGAAATGACCGGCACCTCGGCGCAGCCTGTGGCCATCAGGAGGGCGATCGCCAGGGAGGCTCCCAGGCGCGCGACAGGCTTGAGTCCGGTCAGGTGCATCAGAACTGGTCCTTCCAGTGCCGCACGGCTGCGAACACTTCGGTCGTGGTAGTCAAGCGCCGACCCGCGTGGGCTTCCGCGGTCCTAATCACGTTTTCCTGGTCGCAGCGCAGGAACGGGTTGATCCCGCGCTCGCGGCCGATCGTCGAAGGCAGCGTCGGCTCCTCACGGGCACGCTTCTGCCGGCAGTCCTCTTCGTACGCGGCGGTCGCAGGATTGCCGGGATCGGCAACCCGGGCAAACCGCAGGTTGTTCAGCGTGTACTCGTGAGTGCAGTACACCCGGGTCTCGTCCGGCAGCGCCTGCAGCCTGGACAGGGACTCCAGCATCTGCCCGGGAGTTCCCTCGAACAGCCTGCCGCACCCGCCGCTAAACAGCGTGTCGCCGCAAAAAACCGCCCCGTGGCCTACGTAGGCAATGTGGCCTGCGGTGTGGCCGGGAACGTCCAGGACCCGAAATTTCAGGCCCAACTCCGGCAGCCCCACTTCATCGTCCTGTGCCAGCGCCCGGGGGCCGCCTGGGATCGTTTCCCGCGCCGGCCCGAACACCGGAATCGGAAACTCGTCCACGAGCTCCTGGACGCCGCCCACGTGGTCACGGTGGTGGTGCGTGACCAGAATCGCTGCCAGCGTCAGTCCGTTGTCCCGCAGCGCCTGTCGAACGGGCTGCGCATCCCCGGGATCGACGACTGCAACGCGGATCCGATCCGTGATGCCATGTACCAGCCAGATGTAGTTATCGGCAAAAGCCCGGACGGCATTAACTTCGAGCATCAATAGCGTCCCGCCGGGTGAGGCCGACCAAGCCAGAGTACGTAATTAAGCATAGGCCCGCAGGCGAGGGCAAGCTGAAAAAATAGATTAATCAAAGGAATAGGGTGAGTTCAGGAAATGCCGTATCCTCCGGCCCCATGACGCTACCCCTCCACGAATGGCTGGCTACCCCGCTGGGCCAGCGGCTGTACCAGCTTGAATGCAAGCTGGTCAGCGAGGCCGTGGCGCAGGTCTTCGGGTGGCAGTTCCTGCAGGTTGGGATCTGGGGGGAGGAGTCGCGCCTCATTGCCGATGCGCGCACCCAGAGCAAGGCAGTGCTGGCCCGCCACTCGGGTCCTTCGGTGGCTGTGCATTCGCGGGCGGATGCCCTGCCGATCGCCTCTGACTCCGTCGATGCGGTGCTCTTGCCCCACACCCTCGAATATGAGCCCGAACCCCACGACATCCTGCGCGAGGCGCAGCGCATCCTCGCCGGCGAAGGCCACGTCATCGTGCTCGGGTTCCGGCCGTTTTCCAGCTGGGGCATCCGCCATGCCACCTCCCGGCAGGGGTTTCCGCCCGGTGTCGAGCGCCTCATCAGCGAGCGCCGCCTGCGCGACTGGCTCAAACTGCTGGGCTTCGAGGTGGTTGACGCGCGCCGCTACCTGTTCACATTTCCCTGGGGACCCGAGGTGCCGCGGGGGCAACGCTTGCTCGAATCAGCCGGGGAGAGGCTGTGGCCACTCCTCGCAGGCGCTTACCTGCTGAAGGCCCGCAAGCGTGTCTATTGCAAGACCCCCATCCGCCTTTCCTGGCGGCAACGCGCCCGGGTGGTCGGCGGCTTGCTCGAGCCAACCCGTCGCAACGAGGGGCGTGACGTCGCGTGACGCCGGTCGAGATCTACACCGACGGGGCCTGCCGGGGCAATCCGGGGCCGGGGGGGTGGGGCGCGATCCTCACCGCCGCCGATGGTCGCCAGAAGGAGATCAGCGGCGCCGAGCGCGAAACGACCAACAATCGCATGGAGCTGACCGCTGCCATCCAGGCGCTGGCTGCCCTCAAGCGGCCCTGCGCCATCAGGCTGTACACCGACTCCCAGTACGTGCGCACCGGCGTAACCGAATGGCTTGAGCAATGGAAGGCCCGGGACTGGCGTACCGCGAGCCGCAAGCCCGTGAAGAACGTTGATCTCTGGCAGGCCCTCGATGCGGAAGCGAGCCGCCATGAGATCGAATGGCACTGGGTGAAAGGGCATGCTGGCGTGCCCGGCAACGAGCATGCGGACCGTCTCGCCAATGAGGCGATCGATGCGTTGCTGGCAAGCCCTCGCGCCTGATGGCAGCGAATGTCGTAAGAAACAAGCGGGCATTTGGCGGACCTTGCCTGCTACGATTCGCAGCCAGTCGGCGGCTTCGTTTTTCCTCAAGGCACGTTCAGTAATCGCTTCCCAATGGATTTCATCGACCTCAAGTCCCAGTACGCACGGATTGAAACACCGGTCAACGCCCGTATCCAGGCGGTGCTCAAGCACGGGCAGTACATCATGGGACCGGAAGTGGCCGAACTCGAAGGACGCCTGGCTGCATTCACTGGTAGCCGCTATTGCATCGCTGCCTCCAGCGGCACGGATACCCTGCTGATCGCGTTGATGGCACTCGGTATCGGGCCGGGCGACGAGGTGATTACTTCGCCGTTCACCTTCATTGCGACGGGAGAAATGATTGCGCTGGCAGGCGCGAAGCCCGTGTTCGTCGATATCGAGCCAAGCACCTACAACATCGACCCGGATCTCATCGAGGCTGCCATCACGCCCCGAACGAAGGCCATCATGCCCGTCTCGCTGTACGGGCAGTGCGCTGATTTCGATGCGATCAACGCCGTCGCGGCCAGGCACGGCCTGCCTGTCATCGAGGACGCGGCCCAGAGTTTCGGCGGCACGTACAAGGGTCGCCAGTCCTGCAACCTCTCCACCATCGGCTCCACTTCGTTCTTTCCCTCGAAGCCGCTGGGCGGTTACGGCGACGGCGGGGCGTTGATGACGAATGACGAAGGTCTTGCCAAGCTGATGCGGGAAATCCGCCTCCACGGCCAGGACCGGCGCTACCACCATCCCCGGCTCGGGATCAACGGCCGCCTCGACACGTTGCAGGCAGCCGTGCTGCTCGCGAAGCTGGATATCTTCGCTGACGAAGTGGCAGCCCGGGGTCGCCTGGGTGCCCGCTACAGCGAACTGCTGGCTGCCTCGTTCGCCGACGTAGAGGATCCGGGAAAGCGCGCTGCCGGCCCGAACCTGACAGCCGGCAATACCAGCGTTTATGCGCAGTACACGGTGGAGGTGCCCGCGCGGGATAGGGTCGAACAGAAGATGAAGGAGCTTGGTGTTCCGACCGCCGTTCACTATCCGGTGCCGCTACATCTCCAGCCCGTGTTCGCCAACCTGAAGGTCCCGGCCGGCAGCCTTCCGGTTGCCGAGCGCGCCGCCAGTCGCGTCATGAGCCTTCCCATGCATCCGTACCTCACCGAGGAGCAACAGGTGAAGGTGGTTGCCGCATTGAAGACCGCGATCGCCGGATAGAAATGCGACAGGTAATCCTCGACACGGAAACTACGGGGCTGGAGGCCGAGCGCGGCCATCGCGTCATCGAGATCGGCTGTCTCGAGATCGTGAACCGCCGCCGCACAGGACGGACTTTCCATCGCTACCTGCGCCCCGATCGCGAAGTGGATCCCGGCGCGGTCCGTGTGCACGGGCTCACCAACGAATTCCTCGCGGGTCAGCCTCGCTTCGCGGATGTGGCCACGGAATTTCTCGAGTTCGTCACCGGCGCCGAACTCGTGATCCACAACGCGGCCTTCGATGTCGGCTTCCTGAATGCCGAATTGCAGCGCCTGGCTCCGCCGCAGGGACGCATCGCCGACCGCTGTTCGGTGCTCGATACCCTGCTGATGGCCCGCAAGCTCCATCCCGGGCAGCGGAACAGCCTTGATGCCCTGTGCAAACGTTATGGCGTTGACAATTCCCATCGGGAATTGCACGGAGCGCTGCTCGACGCGCAGATCCTGCTGGACGTGTATCTCGCGATGACCGGTGGGCAGGGGGCATTTGTTCTGGCGGAGACGTCGACTGTATCGGCTGCAGCTGCCACCCAGGTGGTCATCCGTGCTGATCGTCCCCAGACGAGGCTTGCGGTTCCCAGGGCGACCGATGAAGAACTGGCTCTTCACGAAACCGCAATGAAAGTGATCGACAAGATCAGTAGTGGCAAGACCCTCTGGCGGACTACATGAAGACACTGGTTACCGGTGCAGCCGGATTCATCGGGTTTCACACTGCACTCGCCCTTCTCAACCGGGGCGAGCAAGTGGTGGGCATAGACAATCTGAACGATTACTACGACGTCTCCCTGAAGGAGGCTCGCGTTGCGGAATTGAGGAAGCATGCGGGCTTCCGCTTCCTCCGGATGGACCTGGCAGATCGAATTGCGATACCCGCGCTGTTTGCTGCGGAAAAATTCGAGCGGGTGATCCATCTGGGTGCTCAGGCCGGCGTGCGGTACTCGATCCAGAATCCCATGGCCTATATCGACAGCAACGTGGTCGGGTTCGGCAACGTACTTGAAGGCTGCAGGCACAACGGTGTCGGCCACCTGGTGTATGCGTCGACCAGCTCGGTCTATGGCGCCAATACGAAAATGCCGTTCTCGGTCCACCAGAATGTCGACCATCCCCTGTCGTTCTACGCCGCGACGAAGAAAGCCAATGAACTGATGGCGCATACGTATGCCCATCTCTACGGACTGCCGGTTACCGGGCTGCGGTTCTTCACGGTCTATGGACCGTGGGGCCGCCCCGACATGGCATTGTTCAACTTCACGCAGAAGATCCTCGCCGGACAGCCGATCGATGTATTCAACTATGGCAAGCATCGTCGGGACTTCACCTACATCGACGATATCGTTGCCGGCGTGGTCCGCGCATCGGACCGCGTGGCTGTGGGTAATGCCGCCTGGAATGGCAACGATCCGGATCCGGGGACCAGCAAGGCCCCCTATCGCCTCTACAACATCGGCAATAACCAGCCCGTGGAGCTGCTGCGCTACATCGAGGTGCTGGAATCCGCGTTGGGACGCAAGGCGCAGAAGAACCTGCTTCCCATGCAGCCGGGCGATGTGCCGGATACATTCGCGGACATCGATGACCTGGTCACGGACGTCGGCTATCGTCCCGCCACGCCGGTGGAAGATGGCGTTGCCAGATTCGTTGAATGGTATCTTGAGTACTACCGTGTGACTGGATCAGTGGCGAAAGGGTAATCCAGCAAGATGTCCGTCACTGCCTTGCCAGCATGGAAAAAGCTACAGGCGCACGCTGCTGGCACGCGCGCATTGCAGCTCAAGGACAGCTTTGCTTCCGATCCCCACCGCTTTGCGGCTTTCAGCCGCTGCGAGCTGGATCTCCTCTTCGATTTCTCCCGGCAAAGACTGACCGCGGAAACCCTGGCCTTGCTCACCGGTTTGGCGGATGAGCAGCATCTTTCCCGGCACATTGCCGCGATGTTCGCCGGCGACATCGTCAATCCGACCGAGCACCGCGCAGCGTTGCACACCGCGCTCCGCAATCGCACCGATCGCCCCGTGCTGGTTGACGGCAAGGATGTCATGCCTGAAGTACGGGCCGGTCTGGAAAGGATGCGGGCCTTTGTCGACGGAGTTCACGGCGGGCGCATAGCGGGGTCGGGTGGCAAGCCCTTTACTGACATCGTCAATATCGGCATCGGGGGATCCGACCTCGGGGTCGTGATGGCGAACGAAGCGCTCGTCCGCTATCGCAACCGCAATCTCAGGCTGCACTGCGTTTCCAACGTCGATGGGGTCCAGCTGTCGGACGTGCTGGAAAAAGTGGATGCCGCACGAACCCTGTTCGTCGTCGTCTCCAAGACGTTCACCACCCTCGAGACGCTGTCGAACGCCAGGCTGGCGCGGCAATGGGTGGTCGATCGGTTGGGAGAGGGTGCGGTCTCGAAACATTTCGCGGCGGTGTCCACCAACCAGAAGGCCATGGATGCATTCCTGATCGCGCCCCAGAACCGGTTCACGATGTGGGACTGGGTCGGGGGGCGCTACTCCATCTGGTCCGCCGTCGGGCTCTCGGTCGCCCTTGCCCTCGGCATGGACACGTTCGAACAGATGCTCGAGGGCGGGCACCTGATGGACGAGCATTTCCGCACCGCGCCGTTCGAGCGGAACCTGCCGGTGCTGATGGGGCTAATCGGCATCTGGAACCACAATTTCCTGCATCTCGATACGCTTGCGGTGCTGCCTTACGACAGCCGCTTGCATCGTTTTCCGGCCTATCTGCAGCAGCTGGAAATGGAGTCCAACGGCAAGCGCGTGACCTTGGCAGGGGAGCCGGTCGACTACGAGACCGGTGCAGTCGTCTGGGGCGAGCCGGGCAACAATGCGCAGCATTCATTCTTCCAGCTTCTGCACCAGGGGACGGCGCGGGCGGCCATGGATTTCATCGCGCCGGTGAATACTTCGGGAACGTTTCCGGGGCAGCAGAACCTGGCGCTGGCCAACTGCTTTGGCCAGGCGCAGGCCCTCGCGTTCGGCCAGGACGAAACGCAGATCCGGGCCGATCTTGAGGCGAAAGGGATGCCCGCTGCCGACATCGCCAGGCTGATTCCCCACAAGATCCACCCGGGCAACAATCCCAGCAGCCTGCTGCTGTTCCCGCGGCTCGGGCCACGAACCCTGGGCAAACTGCTCGCCTTGTACGAGCACAAGGTGTTCGTGCAGAGCGTGATCTGGGGCATCAATGCCTTTGATCAATGGGGCGTGGAGCTGGGCAAGAAGCTCGCGGATTCCATGGCTCCAGCCGTTGCCAATCCCGATTCGGCGAGCGGCCTGGATCCAGCCATGCGGGGATTGCTGGGGTATGTGAAGAAGTGGCGGTCATGATCAACCCCGCCCGTCGCAAGGGCATCATCCTCGCTGGCGGTTCGGGTACGCGCCTGCATCCGGTGACGCACTCTGTCAGCAAGCAGCTGCTGCCCGTTTACGACAAGCCGATGATCTACTACCCGCTGGCGACACTGATGCTGGCGGGCATTCGCGAATACCTGATCATCACCACTCCCCGGGACCAGGCCGCGTTCGAGACGTTACTGGGAGATGGCAGCGCCTGGGGTCTCGATATCCGGTACGCGGTGCAAGCCAGGCCGGAAGGTTTGGCGCAGGCGTTCCTGATCGGTGCCGATTTTATCGGCGGCGATCCGGTGGCCCTGATACTGGGCGACAATATTTTTTACGGGCACTCACTTTCCGAAAGCCTGCAGGAGGCATCCGAGAAAACGCAGGGAGCCACGGTGTTCGGATACTACGTCAACGATCCGGAACGCTATGGAGTCGCCAGATTCGACTCCCAGGGTCGCGTCGTCGAGTTGATAGAGAAGCCGGCCCAGGCGCCTTCCAACTACGCGATCACCGGGGTCTATTTCTACGACGCCAAAGTGGTGGATCTGGCCAGGAGCCTGAAGCCGTCGCATCGCGGAGAGCTCGAGATCACTGATCTCAACAATCTCTACCTGCAGCGCGGTGAACTGGAGATGAAAAAGATCGGGCGTGGTACCGCCTGGCTCGACACCGGCACGCATGAGTCGCTGCTGGACGCCGGCAACTTCGTGCGGATCGTGGAGGAGCGGCAGGGGCTCAAGATCGCCTGCGTGGAGGAAGTGGCCTACCGGATGAAATACATTGACGCGGCCCGGCTGCACCAGCTTGCGGAGCCCCTCAAGAAAAGCGGCTACGGTGACTACCTTCTGCGTGTGCTTGCCGATGCCGTTCCATCATGAAACTCCTGACAACCCGTATCCCGGGCGTAGTGGTGATCGAGCCGCAGGTTTTCGGCGACGAGCGTGGCTTTTTCATGGAAACATGGCAAGCGGCAAGATTTGCTGATGCTGGCTTGCCATCTGCGTTCGTCCAGGACAATCACAGCCGCTCACGCCGCGGAACGCTCCGGGGACTGCACTACCAGATGAACAGGCCCCAGGGAAAGCTGGTCAGGTGCGTGATCGGTGCGGTCTATGATGTAGCCGTCGATCTGCGCCGAAGCTCCGCCACTTTCGGACAGTGGGTCGGGGAGTTGCTGTCTGCCGAGAATCGCCGGCAGATGTGGGTACCCGCGGGTTTTGCGCATGGTTTCCTGGTACTCAGCGAGTCGGCGGATTTCGTCTACAAATGCACCGACTACTACGATCCCGCGTCAGAGCACTGCCTGCTGTGGAACGATCCCGATGTCGGCATCGACTGGTCGGTACCGGCTGGCGTTGATCTCCTGCTGTCGGGAAAGGACAAGGCGGGTGTCTTGCTCCGCGAAGCGAAGCACTATCCATGAAGGTGCTGGTCACCGGCGCGGAGGGCCAGCTCGGCCGCTCTCTTCTTGAGTCCCCACCCGTCGGCGTTGAGGTGTCGGGGGTGGGACGGGCGCAGTGCAATCTGGCGGATCCGAACCAGTGCAGGTCCGTGGTGGAGCAGTTCCGCCCTGAGGTGTTGATCAATGCCGCAGCCTATACCCAGGTCGACAAGGCGGAGTCCGAAAGGGACCTTGCGTTCAGGATCAACGCAGAAGCGCCAAAGGTGTTGGCGGAAGCGGTCCGGGAAGCGGGGGGAAGGCTCATCCACATCTCGACGGATTTCGTTTTCGACGGCGCACGGAGCAGTCCGTATCCACCGGATGCAGTCACCCGACCCCTCAATGTCTATGGCGCCAGCAAGTTGGCTGGCGAACAGTCTGTCCTGCGGGCCTTCGACGGGGAGGCTGTGGTCCTGCGAACCGCCTGGGTCTATGCCAGTCATGGCAGCAACTTCGTCCGGACCATGCTGCGGCTGATGGGGAGCCGGGATTCGGTGTCGGTCGTAGCGGACCAGGTCGGCTGTCCCACCTGGGCACGTTCACTGGCAAAGGCTGTGTGGGCGGCGGCAGTGACTCCGGCCGCTCGGGGCATCCTGCAGTGGTCCGACTCAGGGCAGGTCAGCTGGCACGGGTTTGCGGTGGCGATTCAGGAGGAAGCGCTGAATCGTGGGCTGCTCAAGCAGGCCATTCCCATTCATCCGATTGCGGGCGACGAGTATGCCCGGCGCGTCCCCGGGACCGTCGCAAGGCCGGCTTTCAGTGTTCTCGAAACGGAATCCACGCAGCGCCTGCTGGGCCTTGCTCCGGAGCCGTGGAGAACCAATCTTGGGGTGATGCTCGATGAACTTGCCGCGTAGCTTGCTGATCACCGGCGGGGCCGGATTCATTGGCTCCAATTTCGTCCACTACTGGCGCCGGCAGCATCCACAGGACCGCATCGTCGTACTTGATGCGCTGACATATGCGGGGAATCGGCGCAACCTGGAAGAGTTGGAGCGCGCAGCGGGATTTCACTTTGTCCAGGGAGACATCAACGATCGGGTCCTGGTCAGCCGGCTGCTGGAGGAACATGCGATCCGGACCGTCGTCCATTTCGCGGCGGAGTCCCACGTTGATCGCTCGATCCTCGGCCCGGATGAATTCATCCGGACGAACATCCTCGGTACCCATGCGCTGCTGGAGGCCTGCCGGAAGGCCTGGTTGTCGCAGTCACCCTTCTTGAACCACCGCTTCCACCATGTATCGACCGATGAGGTTTACGGGTCCCTGGGTCCTGCCGACCCCGCCTTCACTGAGATCACCGCTTACGCTCCCAATTCCCCGTATTCCGCCAGCAAAGCGGCATCCGATCACCTGGTGCGGGCTTACCACCATACCTTCGGGATGCAGGTCACGACGAGCAACTGTTCGAACAACTACGGGCCGTACCACTTCCCGGAAAAGCTGGTCCCCCTGATGATCGTGAACATCCTCGAGGGCAAGCCCCTCCCCGTGTATGGCGATGGCCGCAACGTCCGCGACTGGCTGTACGTCGAGGATCACTGCCGCGGGATCGAACTGGTGCTGGAGAAGGGGCGAGTGGGGGACACGTACAACATTGGGGGACGGGCGGAAGTCGAAAACCTCGACCTCGTAAAGCGCATTTGCCGGCTTGCTGACAGGGCATTCAACCGGGATCCTGGCTTGGCAGTGCGATTCCCGAGTTCTCCGTGCGCCCGGGGCGTCGCTGCCGAAACGCTGATCAGTTTTGTCCGGGATCGCCCCGGGCACGACCGCCGTTATGCCATCGACTGTCGCAAGGCCGAGACGGAACTCGGGTTTGTCCCGGAGGCGGACCTGGAATCCGGCCTGGCCGGCACGTTCGCGTGGTACCTGAACAATGAGTCCTGGTGGCGGTCCGTCATGGACGGCAGCTACCGGGAGTGGCTCGCCGTTCAATACACAGGGTGACCCGGCGGCACCCCGATTGTCCGGCCATTCTTCTGGCCACATCCGGCGAGGACTAGGCTACGATAGCGCCCGCGCCGGGTCCGGGTGGATGCATCCCGGCTCAAGGGTTTTATGAACAGGGAAGCGATCGAGGGACGAAATCGCTCCCTTCAGAGCCACAGGATCACGCACAGCAATGCTTTTCCGCGTCAAACGGCAGTACTCATCAGCCGCGCTCCGCTTCTCGTCCCTCCTGTCAGCGTTCCTGTTGCTTGTTGCCGTCCCGATGGCGGGCTGGTCCCAGAGTCCTTCGGCGGACCAGATCGAGATCTTCCAGAACCTGCCGGCCGATCAGCAGCAGGCAATCATGGAGTCGTTGGGCGGCGGGTCATCCGGGTCGAGTGGCGTACGAACGGATCGACAGGTGCGTTTTCCTGAGACGGTGATTCCCAGGACTGCCGACGGCCGCCGGACTGCCCTTGGTTTCAATCAGCAGGAGCTGATTCCGCGGCTTAAGGGAGAAGACACACTTATCCTTTCTCTGCAACTCCGGCAGGTCACCGGCCCGGACCCAGCACCGACTCCAGTGCCTGCGACCGCCGATCAGGCGGCGCAGATTACCGCTTCAATTCCTGCTGTCCCGCAGGCGCCCGTGGCGATTGAGCGCTCGGATGCGGAGACCGCGAGACTCGAACAGATCCGTGAGCGCATCCTGCGGCGTAACCCGTACCAGCTGGATCGCGGCGCAGTGTTGAATCTTCTTGAGGTGGGGCCGATCCAGTTGGGTGGCTTGACCGTGGATGAGGCGCGGCAGCGCATTGCAGCCGAATATGGCCTCAAGGACTTTGTCGTTGGCTTGACGCTGCTGCCCCTGGAGCCAACAGGGACCGCTGCGCTCAAGCCGTTTGGCTACGACCTGTTTGCCGGCATTGCCACCACGTTTGCGCCGGCCACCGATGTTCCCGTGCCTGTCGAGTACGTGGTAGGTCCCGGCGACACGTTCCGCGTCCAGCTGATCGGCAATACCCGGGGCAACTACAATCTCGTGGTGGGCAGGGACGGCCAGCTGAATTTTCCGGAGCTGGGTCCGATCGCCGTCGGTGGCCTGCGGTTCGATGAGGCCCGCCAGCTGCTCGAGCAGCGCGTCACTGAACAGATGATCGGCACGCGAGTGAGCGTCTCGATGGGCGAGTTGCGCAGCATACGGGTGTTCGTGCTGGGCGAAGCCGAGTTGCCCGGTTCCTATACCGTCAGTGGTTTGTCGACCATCACGAACGCGATCTTCGTCAGTGGCGGCATCAAGCCCATAGGCTCTCTTCGCAATATCGAGCTCAAGCGCAACGGAGAAACGATTACGCGGCTCGATCTCTACGATCTTCTGCTCCGCGGCGATACCCGGGCCGACGCCCGGCTGTTGCCTAACGACGTCATTTTCATTCCTCCTGTCGGTGACACGGTGGGGGTGACCGGCGAGGTCATCCGGCCCGCCACCTATGAACTGCGAGGCGAGACAACGGCAGCAGCACTGCTGGCGCTTGCCGGAGGGCTGAGGCCGACGGCCGAGCCCGCACTGGCGACGCTGGAGCGGGTCGACGAATCGCGGAACAGAACGGTTCTTGGCATCGATATCGGAGGTGCAGCTGGCGCAAGCGCATCGATTCGCAACGGCGATGTCCTGCGAGTTCCGGGTGTAAGGCCAACCATCGAGAACGCCATTGCCATCAGCGGTCACGTCCATCGCCCGGGCGACTTCCAGTTTCGTCCGGGGATGCGGTTATCGGATGCCCTGCCATCGCTGGATGAGTTGAAGCCCAATGCCGAGCAGCACTACGTGCTCATCCGGCGCGAGCAGCCCGCGGACCGGCGTATTGCCGTCTTTTCGGCTGATCTTTCCCAGGCCCTCAGTCAGCGTGGTTCCGCTGCAGATATCGAGCTTGCGCCCCGGGATCGCATCTTCGTCTTCGATCTCGAGACTGGCCGCGATCGAATCCTCGAGCCCCTGATGCGCGACCTGCGCATGCAGTCCAGTTTCGATGAGCCGCTTCGCCAGGTCAGTGTAGGCGGAAGGGTCAAGGTGCCGGGGCAGTATCCCCTGGAACCCGGCATGCGCATCAGTGACCTGATTCGCGCCGGCGGCAGCCTTGATGATGCTGCCTTCGGCGGGACGGCGGAGCTGACGCGCTATGACGTTGTCAGCGGTGAGGCCCGTCGCAGCGAGCTGCTGCAGATCGACCTCGCCCGCGTCCGCGCAGGCGATGTGACGGCGAACATTCTTCTCCAGCCCTTCGATTATCTGGTGGTGAAGGAATTGCCGGACTGGGGCCTTCAGGAGCAAGTCGAGTTGCTCGGTGAAGTACGTTTTCCTGGTACCTATCCGATTCGCAAAGGCGAGACCCTGCGATCCGTCATTGCGCGGGCGGGAGGACTGACCGATACCGCCTTCGCGCAGGGCAGTGTCTTTACGCGCGTCGCGCTCAAGGAACGTGAGCGCCAGCAGATCATCGACCTGACCCGACGTCTTGAAACCGATCTCGCACAACTCGCACTCTCGGCGGCGCAGTCCACCACCAGCAACGTTGCCGGTGCGTTGGCCGTCGGCCAGTCGCTCCTTGCAGGGTTGCGCTCGGCGGAACCAGTAGGCCGGCTGGTGGTGGACGAGCGCGAAATCTCGGGTACCGATGCCGATATCATCCTCAAGGATGGCGATCGCCTGATGGTTCCCCGTACCATGCAGGAAGTCACGGTCATCGGCGAAGTACAGAGCGCGACCTCCCACCTTTATGTGTCCGGTCGCAGTCGTGGCGAATACATCGACTTGAGTGGCGGCACCACCCAGCGCGCCGACCGCGGCCGCACGTACGTCGTCCGCGCCAATGGCAGCGTGGTGGCGAGCGGTCACGCCTGGTTCAGTCGTGCCGGCGTCGATATTCATCCTGGAGATACGGTTGTCGTGCCACTGGATGTCGATCGGTTGCCGGCGCTGCCGACGTGGACTTCGATCACCCAGATCCTTTACAACCTCGCGGTTGCGGTGGCGGCGGTCAACTCTTTTTAATCGTCAGAGCTGGCCGATGAAAGAGATCAACTGACTGATCGTGATCGGAGTTCTCAAGCACATCGGGTGAGTCAGCAAGTGTTGGTGTCGAGTTCATTTTCTTGAGTTGCGTATGCAGCGATGTTGTCAAATTCCGTCTCCAATTTCAGGATCGCCACAAAAACTTTATACCGACACCCGGTCTTTAAGGACAGCTCTGTTATCGACGGCGCTTCTACAGCGCGCAGATGGTTAAGGCTGCCAGAAGCACACCGAGCATTGACATCGTGAAGCTTACCGTCGTAGATGTGGATGAAGCCGAGCATCGGCGTGCGGCTTTGCATCTTTTTCTGATAGGCATTGAGGCCCCTACATGAGTCTTTTGTCCATCCGAGCCCGCGCGGCATGCAGGCGACTGCCGTTGATGCGCGATGTGATTCTTGCGATTCAGGAGCGGGATGCTGCGCGCTGGCGCGCTCGTGGCGACAATCTGTCGTCATCACCGCTGCCCGGCGCTGAGAAGAGGCGGGTCCTTCTGCAGCTTGCTCGCCAAGCGAAGGTTGTGCACGTGGTGGAGACGGGTACCTTCCTCGGCGATACCACGGATGCGTTCGCTCGCGCAGGCTATGAAGTAACGTCGATCGAGGTACAGCCGGTTATTGCGTCGCTGGCAATGCGACGTTTCCGATCGAAATCAAAAGTGCGGATCCTTCAGGGCGACAGTGGGGTTGTACTGCCGCGCGTACTTGAAGGAATCAATGGACCGTCACTCATCTGGCTCGATGGTCACTATTCGGGAGGAGGTACGGGACGTGGCGCGGAGGACACGCCTATCGAGCGCGAAGTTCAGGCTGTGCTAAGACTCGCCAAGGCGGGGTCGATCGTGGTGGTAGACGATGCGCGTTGCTTTGGATCCGATCCCTCCTATCCACCGTTGCAACCGTGGCTCGACCGCCTCGCTGAGGCAGGTTTTCGAGACGTTTCGGTAACGCACGACATGATCAGATTCAAGGTTCCTGCGGGCTTCGTATGATTAGAATGCGGCAATACTCCATATCGCTGAGCGCCGTTCTGGGAACGGTCCTAGGTAACTGGTGGCTCGTGGCACTGGCCGCTTTCGTCGGTGCTGGGTTCGGGACTCTGGCGTATACGCTGATTGAGCCAACGTATTCAAGCAGGGCGTTAGTTACATATGACGCGCCCAATTCCGGAATTGAGTCCTCTATGGGAAGCCTCGGAGGGCTCGCGTCGCTCGTCGGTCTTTCAGTAGGTCCCTCATCTGATCGCGCGCAGGCCATTGCGACCCTTAAGTCTCGCGTGTTGATCCAGGAACTGATCGACGAACAGGGAATGATGCCGGTGCTCTTTCCTGAGGCTTGGGACGCGAATTCGAAGTCATGGCGCATGGACCTCCGGCATCCACCTAAGATCGAAGATGGGATCCGCAAAGTCAGTAATAGTCTTCTGCGTGTGAGCGAGGAACCTGGTACCGGCCTAGTAGATGTGCGGATGAGATGGACCTCCGCGGTCGAGGCACAGAAATGGCTGGCGGCATTGCTGTCGCAAGCAAATCGTCGTTTACAGAGGCAGGCCATTGCCGAATCCGAAGCCAACAGTCGGTATCTGCAAGAGCGCTATGCACAAAGCACTGTCGTGGAGTTGAGGA
Source organism: Pseudomonadota bacterium (assembly GCA_031398625.1). Classification (GTDB taxonomy): domain Bacteria; phylum Pseudomonadota; class Gammaproteobacteria; order Steroidobacterales; family Steroidobacteraceae; genus CAIUGU01. The sequence continues at coordinate 1,555 of JANNNQ010000307.1, read as the reverse complement.
TCGCGATAGCGGATCTTATCGGCGCCGAACTCAAGTCCCAGATGATTGCGCAGGGTCGGAAAGATTATGCGTTTCGTGTGGTCGACCCTCCCTTCGTTCCGGACAAGCCCGATTCACCGAGTTTGCTGCTTCTGGTTGTCCTTGGTGCGGTGCTCTGCGAGCTTGCAATTTTTTTGTGGGTCACTCTGAGACTGATGCGCCAATCAGTAGGGCAAGGAGACGAAGTGCACTCACCAACTTTTTCCGGCTAAGCCCTCTCGTCTACGAGGTGAAACTGGCTCACATGTATAGGGAGAATCGGAAGGATGGGAACACGCCCGACGGTTGGGCGCGTATTCTGGCGAGCGACCCGCTTGCTCAGCTGAAGCTCCGCATTGATCCTCGATGGAGAGTCATACGCCGTCACCTCGAGGGCCCTATCCTAGATGCAGGATGCGGGAGGGGGGACTGGGTCGCCTTCCTAAAGAGAAACGGATACCAGGTGACAGGCATCGACTATTCCGACGAGATGACGCAGTTCAATCGCAAGCTACATCCCGGTAAGGAGTTCTTTTCAGGTCGCATCCAACAAATGCCATTCGCCGACAACACTTTTGGTAGCGTCGTGTCTTGGGGCGTTATTGAGCATGAAGAAGCTGGGCCTCATATGGCGCTGGAAGAATTCAGGAGAGTTCTCCGGCCAGGTGGTCGAATTCTGGTAACGGTTCCGGTGGATAATCCCGCCCAGCGCGCAGCATCCCAAGTTAATTTTTCCGACGAAGGTAGATTCTTTCAATATTTTTTCACACAGCTCGAACTTGCGGAGCATGTGCGTGAGGCAGGATTTCTTGTGCTGCAAACAGATTACAGCGGACGCCCTTCGCCGGCTCTTGTCTGGCCGCAGCGTTATAGTGCCGCAGGACCCTTGGAGAAGCGCATACTGCAGTTGGTTGCACTATGCGCTAGTCGGGACAAGGCCAACATGATCCATTGCCTCGCTGAGAAACAGAAATAGACTGATACCGCACTTCTTGTGCGGGATTCGGATCTTGGGATTGATTAATCCCGATTCCGGGGGGGGGTAAATTCCTAGATTTTTACTTGGTCTTTAGTCTTGAGGATCGTGATCTTACTCCACGGCAGGCGTAATGCCGGGATGCGCCAGAAGCGCCTCCCTATTGCAACTGCCGCCACACAATGGGTCCACGGGGATGGTCTGCTGGGCAAACGATAACAACCAAGGGCATGCCCCGATGGAGCTTGTTGCGGTCCTCAACACGTTAGAGCACCACTACGCTGGCATCGGTCAGAATCTTGAAATTGCGACAGTTCATCAGCTTCGGTACCAGCGCGAAAAACAAGCTCTCGGCCATCGCGTTATCGTAGGCATATACTAGAAATCAGTAGTGTCCCAACGTTGGAAGGGACGCCGTGTTTAAGTTATTGGGGTCTTCGTGATTTGGTGTGGGTAAAAAAAGCGCTCTGATCACGATGTGAGCGCTGTTTTCATAGGGTCTGAGGCACATTGAGAACGGACAGAAAGTTGGCATGATGTGCGGATGGTCAAAGCTGTCAA
>JANNNQ010000301.1:0-13176 GCA_031398625.1 Pseudomonadota bacterium | reverse complement strand
CCGCGGGCATCGACCTCAATCTCGCCCCGCGGGGACAGCTTCACGACGCCTTTCAGCCAGTCTGTGTTCGGCACGAGGCCGATCTGCACGAAGACGCCGGCCAGTTCGATCGTGCGCAACTCACCCGACCCGCGATCCTTGTACACGAGCGCATTCACGCGCTGGCCATCGCCCTTGACCTCGGTGGTCTGCGCACTGGTGATGACCGTGACATTGGACAGGCTGTGCAGCTTGCGGGTGAGCACGGCATCGGCGCGCAGCTTCGCGTCGTACTCTATCAGCGTGACCTGGCTCACGACACCCGCAAGGTCGATCGCCGCTTCCACACCCGAGTTGCCGCCACCGATCACCGCGACATGCTTGCCCTTGAACAGCGGGCCGTCGCAGTGCGGGCAGTACGCCACGCCCTTGTTGCGGTACTCCTGCTCGCCGGGGACGTTGATCTCGCGCCACCGTGCGCCGGTCGCGATGATAACCGACTTGGCCGCAAGCCTGGCGCCACTCGCGAACTTCACTTCGATGAGGCCGCCATCGCGCTGGTCGACGCCGAGGCTCTCGGCCCGCTGCAGGTTCATGATGTCGACGTCGTACGTCTTCACGTGCTGCTCGAGCGCTGTCGCCAGCTTCGGCCCTTCGGTCTCCTGCACGGAGATGAAGTTCTCGATGGCCATGGTGTCCAGCACCTGTCCACCGAAACGTTCGGCTGCCACGCCTGTGCGAATGCCTTTGCGCGCAGCATAGATCGCTGCCGCCGCACCCGCGGGGCCGCCACCGACCACGAGCACATCGAAGGGCGCCTTCGCGCTGACCTTGCCGGCTTCGCGCTCCACGGCACCGGTATCGACTTTCGACAGGATCTCTTCAAGCCCCATGCGACCCTGGCCGAAAGGCTTGCCATTCAGGAACACCGTCGGTACCGCCATGACCTGGCGCCGGTTGATCTCGTCCTGGAACAACGCGCCATCCACCATCGTGTGGCGGATTTTCGGGTTCAGCACGGCCATGAGGTTCAGCGACTGCACGACCTCCGGGCAGTTCTGGCAGGTCAGCGAGATATAGGTTTCGAACACCAGCTCATCGAGCTGCTTCACCTGCTCCATGACATCTGCATCCGCCTTCGGCGGATAGCCGCCCGTCTGCAGGAGCGCCAGCACCAGCGACGTGAATTCATGGCCCATGGGCAGGCCTGCGAAACGGATCCGGGCCGCCTCACCCGGACGCGAGAGGGCAAAGGAGGGTTTGCGCTCCGTATCGTCGCGGCGAATTTCGAGCGTGACGAGACCCGACAGTTCCACGATGTCGTTCAGCAGCTCCAGCATCTCGCGGGAGGCGTCGCTGGCGTCGACGGACGCAACCAGCGCAACCGGCTGCGAGACCCGTTCCAGATAGCTCTTCAACTGCGTCTTGAGTGTGGCATCCAGCATGGCAGTGTCCGGTTTACGTAAAAATTTTCAGGAAGGTCCCGGGCGTTTCAGCGCCCGGGACCGATCGAACGTCAGATCTTCCCGACCAGATCCAGCGACGGTGCGAGGGTCTGTGCGCCAGGCGTCCACTTCGCCGGGCAGACTTCACCCGGGTGCGAAGCGACGTACTGGGCGGCCTGCACCTTGCGGAGCAGTTCCTTCGCATCGCGGCCGATGCCGTTGTCGTGCACTTCGAGCGTCTTGATCTTGCCCGAAGGATCGATGATGAACGTGCCGCGCAGCGCCAGGCCTTCTTCCTCGATCAGCACTTCGAAGTTGCGTGCCAGCGTGGCGGTGGGATCGCCCACGAGCGGGTACTGCACCTTCTTGATGGTGTCCGAGGTGTCGTGCCACGCCTTGTGCGTGAAATGCGTGTCGGTTGACACACCGTAGATTTCGACACCCATCTTCTTGAATTCGGCGTAGTGATCGGCCAGGTCGCCGAGTTCCGTCGGGCAGACGAACGTGAAGTCAGCGGGGTAGAACACCACCACGGACCACTTGCCCTTCAGGTCCTCGCTCGACACCGGTACGAACTTCCCGTTGTGATAGGCCGTGGCCTTGAACGGCTTGACTTCAGTATTGATCAGCGACATTGAATCTCTCTCCAGCGTCAAAAGTGATCACCCGCGGCCATGCTAGTCTGCGCCGCAGCATTTAAGAAATTGATGGTTTGAATGCCATCGATAGTCAATGCCTATGGCCGAAAGGAAGGCCCACTTCGTGGGCAAATGGCCTAACCAGGGTGCAAAGCCCGCCGGCCGTCGCTACGCGTCCACTCCCTGCGTCTTCAGGTACTCGTCATAGGTACCCCTGAAGTCCAAGACCTTGCCACCCGCGCGGACTTCGATGATGCGCGTGGCGAGGCCGCCGACCAGTTCGCGGTCGTGGGAGACGAACAGGAGGGTGCCGGGGAACTTCTCGAGCGCGATCTGCAGGGACTCGATGGTTTCCATGTCCATGTGGTTGGTCGGCTCGTCCATGAGGAGGACATTGGGCTTGATGAGGGTGAGCTTGCCGTAGATCATGCGGCCCTTCTCGCCACCGGACAGCACGGTCACCGCCTTCTTCATTTCATCGCCGGAGAAGAGCATGCGGCCGAGCGTGGCGCGCACGATCTGGTCATCGCTCGGGGTCTGCCAGTCACTCATCCACGTAAAGAGGTCGACCTTCTTCGCGAAGTCGGCCTGCGGATCCTGCGGCATGTAGCCGAGCAAGGCATTCTCCACCCAGTTGATTGTCCCCTTGGTGGGCTTCAGGTCACCTGCCAGGAGGCGCATGAGCGTTGTCTTGCCGATGCCGTTCGCACCGATGATCGCGATGCGCTCGCCCGCCTCCACTTCAATGTTGACCTTGTTGAGCACCGACGTGTCGGCGCCCGGATACGTGAAGCTCAAGTCCTCGACCGAAACAGCACCGCGGTACAGCTTCTTGCCCTGCTCGAAGCGGATGTAGGGGTTCTGGCGCGACGAAGGCTTGATGTCCTCGATCTTGATCTTCTCGATCTGGCGGCGGCGCGACGTCGCCTGCCGTGCCTTCGAGGCATTCGCCGAGAAGCGCCGCACGAACTCCTGCAGTTCGGCCACCTTTTCCTTCGCCTTGACGTTCGCAGACGCCTGGCGTTCACGCGCCTGCGTCGAGGCCAGCATGAAGTCGTCGTAGTTGCCGGGATAGATGCGCAGCTCGCCGAAATCGAGGTCGGCGATGTGCGTGCAGACCTGGTTCAGGAAGTGGCGGTCGTGGCTGATGATCACCATCGTGGCGTCATAGTTGTTCAGTTCCTGTTCCAGCCACCGGATCGAGTTGATGTCGAGGTTGTTCGTCGGCTCGTCGAGCAGCAACACATCGGGATTCGAGAAAAGCGCCTGTGCAAGCAGCACACGCAGCTTCCAGCCCGGCGCGACTTCGCGCATCGGACCGTTATGGAAGGATTCGTCGATGCCCGCGGACGAGAGAATGCTGGCCGCCCGTGCTTCGGCGTTGTAACCGCCGTACTCCGCGAACTTCACTTCGAGGTCGGCAGCGCGGATGTAGTCGTTGTCCGTGGCTTCCGGGTCCGCATAGATGGCGTCCCGTTCCTGCATCGCCTTCCACATCTCGACGTGCCCCTGCATGACGACATCGAGGACGCGCTCGTCTTCATAGGCAAACTGGTTCTGGTTCAGCTTGCCGAGGCGCATTCCCGTCTGCAGCATCACCTCGCCCGAGCTCTGCTCGAGGTCGCCGCTCAGGATCTTCATCAGGGTGGACTTGCCGCAACCGTTCGCGCCGATCAGGCCATAGCGGTTGCCGTCGGCGAACTTGACGGTGACGTTTTCGAACAGCGGCTTCGCGCCGAACTGGATAGAGATATTGGAAGTGGAGAGCATCGGAGAATCCAGGCTTGAAGGAGTAGTCAGTGAGTCGCAGGGGTTCGATACGGCGCCGTCAGGATGCGCTCTGCCAGCAGGGCAGCGGTGCCGCAGACGGCCATCAGGCAAGTCAGGGGCCAGGCGCTGCCGTCATGCCAGAATCCCATCAGTGCACCCGCCAGTGTTGCAAATACGAACTGCGTAGAGCCCGCGAGCGCCGAGGCCGTACCCGCACGATGGCCCTGCCTCGCCAGCGCCGAGGCCATCGAGTTCGGATTGATGAAACCGAGGGCGCCGACATAGGCGAAGAAGCCCAGCGCCAGAACGGGCAACGGCAGCCAGCCTGCCAGCGCGAAGGCAGCCAGTGCCACCCCCGCCACAGCGGGAACCACGACGGACCGGTGCAGCACGCCGGTCGTGCCGTAACGGGTCACGAGACGGGCGTTGATCTGACTGCCGACGATGAATCCCGCGGCGTTGATGCCAAAGAACCAGCCGAAGTTCTGGGGTTCGACACCATAGATTTCGATGAGCAGATAGGGCGACCCGGCGATGTAGGCGAACATGCCGGTTATGGCGGTGGCCCCAACGAGGGCGTAACCGATGAACGAGCGGTCCCTCATCAGGCTGCCGTAACTCGTCAGCACGCCCTTCATGTTGAGTGGCACGACATGCTTCGGATCGCGTGTTTCCTCAAGGCCGAAGTGCATCGCGATGAAGCACGCAATACCGGCTGCGGCCAGGAGGTAGAAGATGGACTGCCAGCCGAACGCCGTCAGCAACCATCCACCGCCCAGGGGTGCCACGATGGGTGCAATTCCCATGACGAGCAGCAGCCGCGAGAATGTACGCGCCGCTTCGGGGCCGGAGACCGTATCGCGGATGACGGCCATCGTCACGACCATTGAGGCACAACCCCCCACGCCCTGCAGGAAGCGGAAGGTCACCAGTTGCGTGACAGTAGTACTCAAGGCGCACCCGAGTGCCGCGGCCACGAACAGGGTGAGACCGAAATACAGGGGCGGCTTGCGGCCGAACCGGTCACTGATCGGGCCGTAAAAAGCCTGGCCGACGGCGAGGCCGATGAAGTAGGTAGCCAGCGTCAGCTGCAAGGACCCGCTTTCCGCGCCGAACTCCCGCTCGATGGTCGGGAAAGACGGCAGGTACATGTCGATGCTTAAGGGTCCGAGCGCAATCATTGCGCCGAGCAGGAGGAGCACCCTGGTTGCAAGGGTCCGGGCGGGGCTGTCTTGGGTCATAGGGGAGTCCCGGGGAGCCAGAAGGGACCCGCCGGGGCGCGCATGATGCCATAAAAGGCCGTCCAAAGCCGACCCGAATCTCGCCGGTCCAATCCATCGAAAGCGCCGTGCCGGAAGCCTGTAAGCTCGCGACCTTTCACGACCCTCGCGCCACCCTAAATGAGAACACCGGAAGGACTGCAGTCGCTGCTCGATGACGGCATCGTCGATGCCGTCTTGCGGCAGCTGAAGAGCGGCAAGGAGGCCTCGGTCTACGTCGTGCGTTGCGGGGCCGACATCCGGTGCGCCAAGGTCTACAAGGACATGGCGCAGCGCAGTTTCCAGCAACGCTCGCTCTACCAGGAAGGACGCAAGGTTCGCGGCAGTCGCCAGAAGCGTGCCATGGAAAAGAGCACCCGCTATGGCCGCAGGGAGCAGGAAGAGGCGTGGAAGAACGCGGAAGTCGATGCGCTCTATCGACTCGTCTCGGCCGGCGTGCGCGTGCCGCAACCCTTTGGCTTCTTCAACGGCGTGCTCTTGATGGAGATGGTCACCGATGCGGACGGCGCTGCGGCACCCCGTCTGGGAGAAATCGAACTGCCAGCACAGCAGGCGCGGGAATATCACGAGCTCCTGATGGAGCAGATCGTCCGCATGCTGTGCACCGGCCTGATCCACGGCGACCTGTCGGAGTTCAACGTGCTGGTCGGCGCGAACGGGCCAGTGATCATCGATCTGCCGCAAGCCGTGAATGCAGCGGGCAACAATAGCGCGTACGCCATGCTGGAGCGCGATGTCACGAACATCACCCAGACGCTCGGCCGCTTCGCGCCCGAACTGCTCAATACCCGCTACGCGCCCGAGATGTGGGCGCTGTTCGAGCAGGGCGAGCTCAAGCCTGACAGCAAGCTCACGGGCAACTTCGTCGTGGACGAGTCCGTGCCGGATGTCCACGAAGTCGTGGCTGCGATCGACGAGGCACGCGAGGAGGCCGAACGCCGTCAGCGCGGACGCGAAGAAAGCGAGGGCGTGACTTCCGAATGAGTGATTTCGACTCGCTACAGCTCGTCGAGCCGCTACGTCATGCGCTCACGGAAATCGGCTATGTGGCGATGACGCCGGTGCAGTCCGCTGCGTTGCCGGCCGTACTCGAAGGTCGTGATGTCGTTGCCCAGGCTGCCACCGGCAGCGGCAAGACAGCCGTGTTCGCGCTGGGACTGCTGTCGACCCTGGATGCGGCGGCTGTGCAACTGCAGGGACTCGTGCTCTGTCCGACGCGCGAGCTGGCCGACCAGGTGAGTCGCGAGATCCGCCGCCTTGCCCGGTTCATTGCCAACGTGAAGGTCCTGACCTTGTGCGGCGGCATTCCTTTACGGCCCCATCTCGCATCGCTGGCGCACGAACCCCATATCGTGGTCGGAACACCGGGTCGCATCCTCGCTTTGCTACAGAAGGGGGTATTGCCGCTGGGAGCATTGCAAGTGCTCGTCCTCGATGAAGCGGATCGCATGCTCGACATGGGTTTCGCGGATGAACTCGACAGCATCATAGAGCGGACCCCCACGCAGCGGCAGACGTGGTTGTTTTCCGCCACCATTCCTGACTCCATCCGCGAGCTCAGCCGGCAGTACCAGCGCAATCCGGTCGATGTCACGATTGCGAAAGAGGCCGACGTGCTCATCGAGCAGGTCTTCTTCGAAGTCGACGCTGACGTGAAAATGGACGCCCTCGCCGCACTGCTGCTGCAGTATCGGCCGGAATCGGCGGTCGTTTTCTGCAATACGCGGCAGGAGGTACGCGCAGTCGCAGCAGCACTGGCAGCACGCCAGTTCTCCGTGCTCGCGCTGCATGGCGAGCTCGACCAGCGCGAACGCGAGGAAATGCTCGTGCGCTTTGCAAACCGCAGCTGCACGGTACTCGTCGCGTCCGACGTCGCGGCCCGCGGCCTGGACATCGCGGACCTGGCGATGGTGATCAATTTCGACCTCGCCTCGGATGCCGACACCCATCTCCATCGCATTGGCCGCACGGGTCGCGCGGGTCGCCGAGGCATCGCCCTGAGTTTATGCACGCCCCGTGAGACAACGCGCGCCAACCAGATCGAGGATCGGCTCGGCGAGCGTCTGCGTTGGGACAGCCTGCCCGCCACCAGCAGCCAGAACGAGCCCCTCTTCGCGCCCTTCGTCACGCTGGCGGTCGACGCTGGCCGCAAGGACAAGCTTCGTCCCGGCGACCTGCTCGGCGCACTCACCGGCGATGCCGGCTTGCCGGCGAGCGCGATCGGCAAGATCGACGTGTTTCCGACCCGCACATACGTTGCCATCAAGCGAGGCCTGCATATCCAGGCGTTGCAGCGGCTTCGTTCCGGAAAGATCAAAGGCCGGACCTTCCGGATTCGGGAGGTGGGTTAAGGCCGGAATCTCGTCGGCTTGCGCTTTGCCATCATTGCTGTCATTTTGACATCATGAGTACCCAGATCACGATTCGCGATGTCCCGGAGAAAGTCCGTGACGAACTGGCCGCCCGCGCGGCACTGCAAGGTAAGTCCATGCAGGAATACCTGCGTTCAGAACTGGAACGAATGGCCTCCCGACCCTCCGTTGACACGTGGCTGGAACAGGTCCGCAAAAGAAAGCGTGCATCGCAAACCCGCTTGTCGGCAACACAGGTCCTCAAAGAACGCAACGCTGACCGACGTTGAGTACCGTCATTGACGCTTCCGTGCTCGTGGCTGCCCTGGTGGATTCCGGCGAGAATGGAGAATGGGCTGAAGGAGTGATCGCTGCCGGCTCACTCCATGCTCCCGAGCTCGCCCGCGTAGAAGCAGTCAATATTCTCCGTAGACTCGAACGAGCCAAGGAGATCACGACCGCCGAGGCGAATGCGGCCCATGAGGACCTGATGTTACTCAATCTGGAGTTGTTTTCTTTTGACCCGTTCGGGGAGCGCGTCTGGGAGCTGCGCCACAACCTGACTGCCTACGATGCCTGGTATGTCGCCGTGGCTGAAGCACTGAACCTGCCGCTTGCCACGTTGGATGAAAAGCTGGCCAAGGCGAAAGGTCCAACGTGCGATTTCATCACGCCGCGGAGACGGTGAACTGCCATCGGCGGCCGCGATCCCGCATCGATAGAGGTCCGGACTGCAGAACGTTGCGACTACAACCCCGAACCCGCGCTCGGGCACCGCTCGTTCACACTCACCGGCGATGCCGGTTTGCCGGCGAGCGCGATCGGCAAGATCGACGTGTTTACGACCCGCACGTACGTTGCCATCAAGCGAAGCCTGCACAGCCAGGCGTTGCAGCGACTTCGCTCCGGAGAAATCAAGGGCCGGACTTTCCGGATTCGGGAAGTAAGTTAGCGCCGGGCAGTGCCGAGCTTGATTCGCACCGTTTACACCCGCGACGTTTCGCTTAGGAATTTGATTACTCTCGCCACCAATTTCTGGAACGGCGTGTTTTCATTAACAATCATGAAGTGGTCGCATCTCGATTCCAGAAAAGTCCGGTCAGTTGCCAGATTCCTTCCTATCTCCGTTCGGCTTTCGTAACCATCCGCCCACTCAAGGAATGAAACGTGCTCCTTCGCCAAGTCACCTCCAGGATCAATCCTTGGTCCGAATTGATTTCTCTGGCGTTGCTCAAGTCTTTTCATCCGCTCTTCACGGGGAATCTCCAGAAATACACCGTGTGTAGGGTCAAAGTCGGGTAAGGCCCATGTGGCTATTGAGCCACTCAAGATCCATTTTTCCTTTTCTGAGAGAGCTGTCCTCACAAGATCGCGCCGCTCTTCAAGACTGTACTGTTGCTGAAAGGGCGGCTCGGTGGACTTATGAAAGAACGAATCCGAATCAAAGACTGGCAAATCGAGAGCGGCACCAACCGCAGCAGCCGTCGACGTGCAACCTGAGCCGGGACCGCCAGAAATCAGAATGCGCATTGGCTTCGTTGCTGAACAATCTTCATGAGGTTGGTACCTCATCTCTCAGGCACCGCATCAAGCGATGTGCTTGGCAGATAATCAACGAGGTTCTTGGACAACAAAAGCGTAGACGCGGAACTGCCCCCAGATTTCGATGCGGTACATAGATGAAACCCCGTCCTCGGGTGTAACGCATCGGTCGACCGATAGTCCGGGCTTGCGCTCGTACAACTTACCAAACTTCGCGAATGTCTCTCGAAGCTCAGACGCCGACGTTTCGTGCAGTGGACCGCATTCGATGACATGGGTATCTTCAATGAACCTCCCATCTTCAAGGTAGGTGAGGCCCCTCACAATTTTATCCGTAAGTCGATCAATGGCCCGCTTTGGAACCGGTATCGCTACTTGTTCCTGTCGGGGCTGATCCTGCGGTCGGCCAAACCCGGGATATATGGAGTGCTCAGGAATGTCTTGCTTGCTTAGAAGGGCAACCTGCTCCATGAGGCTCTTCTGCTTTCCTGCCCGCGCACCGGCATCTCGCGCATTCTTGCCGGAACGGGGATCCATCGAACGCATAGCCCTTAAGGTAACTCCCGCGCCTGCCCGGGAGGTCGGATCAAGACAAAGTCCAATCCTGCTCATCAGCAAGTTCTCAGTTACTCCATGCGAGGAATTGCACTTTTGGCATGAGGGAATCTTCCACTTTTCCGTGCCCTCCGGCGTCGAGTCTGGATACCAAGCTACAGGGAAAACGTGGTCCCACGTGAGCTTCTCGTGGTGAACGAGACAGTGAACGCAACGCCCTGGAGGTGGCCGAAGTGACACGATGCCAGCCGATGCGTCCTATTGCCAACAATGAGCCGCGAGGCGAGAAAAGGAAATAGAAGGGCCCATACGTTTCACCACGTCGGCTCAACTGTTTTATTTGGGAACTGATCTTTGAGCCGAAGTTTCCAGATTTTATAGTAGAAGAGAAGCGCCCCTGGTATTGGCCCAGGTAGCAACAGAAGAGCCCACACGACTCGATGCTTTACAGGCGGTTCGCGAAAAAACTCAAGCCACATCATGATCCAAAGAACAAAGAATACGGCGAAGAACAGATTCGCAACGAAATAGAACACACCGGGGGCATTGTCGATCAGGGACTGATCGAAGTTTGCATAAATCAACATGGCTATAACGACCCAGGCCGCTATCATGCCCACCCGTGCAATCCCGGAGCGCAATCGGAGCTGATTTTGGCTTAGTGGCCTCGACGGAGGCAGCGGCATTCCCATCGGAGCTATCCAACCGCTACCGTTCAGCCGGAGCGCCGCTTGTGGGCGCGGTCGGCTGCAACGGTTGGTTGGGCCGCTCGGCGATCAGCTCCCAAAGCAGAAAGTACGCATTCGATGTGGACCCCATAGCTTTGATCACTTGCTCGTCGTCAAAACCAGGCAGGCGCGATTCCATTGCGGCCAGGATCTCTTGTTCGCCGGTGGAGCCACCAGGAAATACTAGGGCCGCTTTCTCCGCGCCGGTGTGAAAACCCCAAAAGACGTCAGGTTGTGCCGGGCCATCGTCCGTTGTTCTGATTCCGACCCTAGTCAGATCTTTCCACAGAACTGACTGCGTCTCGCCATTCGGGGCGACAACCGTAATTGCATCAGCATCAAACCCCACTACAAATTGAGATTCGGGCATGAGCGGAGAACGTGCCCGCCACCATAAGAATGCGGCTATGGCAACCACCACAATGAGTACCAGTGTTGCGCTTTTCACGCTGAAGGCCAACGGTCCGCATCAGTGACGGCGCGCCGAACTTGAAGCGCACAACCGCTGACTTTCAACCTGAGGTGACGGTCGGGCGCGTGCACTTTATCGTGACCCGCTCGCTGCATGCGGTTGTTGGGCGACACGAGTAAGCAGGAACCTCTCAGCATTAGACCGCCACTTCAAGCTCAATCCTTGGCTATTGACAATGTACTGTCGCAGCTGAGCGAGACGCTCTAATTCGCCAACATGCGGGAGAGATGCCTGCATCTGCAGCATGTCGAGACCCGCGGGCTCGCCTTGCAACCAGTTTATCGACATGAGATCAGTTTCCGGAACGTCGGTGCACATAAACGTCGCTGACAGGCGTCCACCAAGAGCCCTACGCATGATGAGCAGTGGACCACTTACCTTCTTGTGTAGGGAGGATGTCCGAATCAATCCAGATCCCATGATGGGCGTAATTGTCATCAAACCTGCACCGAGCGAAATGTGGCCTTGGTTGTACTGAGTCCTTATTGCGTCCGGGTAGCAGTTTGCGATATCTGAGATTTCTCCTTCATCAATGGCGCACTTCGCCGTCTCCCCGATGGCCAGCATTTGACGTAGAAGAGCGACTCCGACTAGGACGGCGCGATCCAACGCGCTCTCGTGAAAGTCACTCGCCACCAAGAATCCATCCCCAAACTGATGCGCGAAAATCCGCTCTGGCGGCTCCGGATAGCACCGAGTTCCGATCTTGAATATGCACTCCATTAAGGTATTGATTCCTCGGAACGCGTCCATCGTCGTTTCGTTCCACTTGGAACCGAAGCCCTCAACGTCCACGTACAGCGCCCAACGATCGGTCATGTCGCTCAACGACTCGGTTCAGCCGGAGGGCGCGTTTTCGCGCCCGATCGGCTGGAACCGCTTGTTATGCGTCTTATCTAGCAGTTGGAATAGCAGCAAGACACGATCTCCGCTTTCAGGTTGCAGCAAGTAAACAGCCTGGCCAAGCGACGCCGAGCCAATCGGATCGCACTCAAGCTTGAAGCATTCGGCGTTCTTGGTGAATTCCTTAAACCAGCAGACGTAATCAATCAGATAGAAACCAAGTCGACCACGCTGATCGATGCCCAGGAAGTTTTCGACCACCGATCCGAACTCGCGGCTCCAATTCTCGATCAATGAACGCGCACGTATCCTGGTATCGAGAACTAAGTTGTCGAGTGCCGCATCACCGTCGCGTGCAGTGAGCGCCCAGATTTTCTCACTCGTAGTCAGGCTCCGCCCAACTGCGTCGAAGTATCCGCCAAGGAAGGTTACGTGCTCAGAAGCACAGAAATCGAAGCCTTCGATTCCTTCAGTCTCACGCATAACTCTATCTGTACCGCCTAAACGCCGCGTTCCAAACACAGCACAACCGCCGTATAACATGGTTGTCAGTCGGGGAGGTTATTGATTTGACGGAAACGGGTGCGCGCAATGCCCGCAAATCATCCTGGACGTTATACAGCACGAGTTCGTCCCTTCCTCCACTTCCACAACAGTCCTTCCACTCCCAGCCCATAGTCCATCCCCTCGCCTTGCCACAGGGTGACAGCGGTTCTCGGTCCGATCTTCGAGCCCTGCCGTTCGTGCTGGTCGGTCAGCAGTGTCCGTTGGCCAGTGAGTATTGGAGCAACGTTATCAATGATCGAGCCGTCGGGCCTGCAGAACGAGAGACCGCTCTGAACAGAACCCAGCGCCCTGCTTTGTCTGACCTCGAACCCTCCCTCATGCACCAGCCGATGATGAAACCGGCACAGGCTGACCAGGTTCTCCGCGCTCGTCTCGCCGCCGTCGGCCCAGTGGTGGATATGGTGGTGGTCGACATACTTCGTGTTCGTGCAGCCCGGGAAGCGACAGCCCTTATCTCGTGACTTGAGGGCTCTTCTCAAGGCAGGTGGGATGGACCGGCTCTTTCGCCCAATATCGAGCGGGTTGCCGTCTTCGTCTTCCGAAATCTTCACGACACTGGAGTCGCAAGCGATGCGCCGGGCGGTTTCGGCGGCGAGACCGGGACCCTCATCCAGCTCACAGCAGCCCGGATGACCGTGTTTCAGGGTTTCCTCTGATACATGAACCACGATCTGATACCGATCGCCACCCAAGAGTTCCATTGGACCGTGCGCCAGGAAGCTTTCGGCCATGACAACGAGGGCATCGGCACCGGCGACGCGGAGTTCAACGAGGTGTACTTCGACAACGTGCGCGTCCACGAGTCGCAGATCCTGGGCGGCCTGAACAATGGCTGGGCCGTCGGCCTCACCACGCTCATGTACGAGCGGCTGGCGCTCGGCTTCGGCATCCAGGTGCGCCTGCGCATCGCCCTCGACGCCCTCGTCGAGCTGGCGCGCCATACCAGGAAGAACGGCGTCCCCGTGACCCAGGACCCCGTCATGCGCCAGAAGCTCGCGCAGATGTG
>JANNNQ010000296.1:0-18503 GCA_031398625.1 Pseudomonadota bacterium | reverse complement strand
CGCAGACTACGTGCTGAAGACGCAGCTGCCGCGCCTGGGTCTGGTCGTCGATCGCTGCCTGCGTGAAGCCGGGGAGCGGCGCAAGCACCAGCAGGCGAGCGAGGCACTCAGGGCGTCGGAGACCCGCTACCGGCGGCTGTTCGAATCGGCCCAGGACGGGATCCTGATCATGGACCCGGAAAGCGAGCAGATCGCCGACGTCAATCCGTACCTGATCGACATGCTTGGCTATCCGAAGGACCAGCTGGTGGGGAAGAAGCTCTGGGAGATCGGGCTGCTGAAGGACACCGCAGCCAACAAGGAAGCTTTCAGCCAGCTGCAGTCCACGGGCTATGTCCGGTACGACGACCTGCCCCTCGAAACCGTCGGTGGCCGGCACATGGACGTGGAGTTCGTGAGCAACGTCTACCTGGTAGGGAACGAGCGGGTGATCCAGTGCAACATCCGCGATGTCACGGAGCGCAAGCAGGCGGTGCAGCAGTTGCACACGCTGACCGACCTCCTCGAACAGAAGGTCAAGGACCGCACGGTACAGCTCGAAGCCCTGAACCGGGAGCTGGAAGCCTTCAGCTACTCGGTCTCCCACGACCTGCGCGCGCCGTTGCGCCAGGTCACCGGGTTTATCCGCATCCTCCGGGAAGAGGCCAGCGACAAGCCCGGCACGCGGGCGCCGGAACTGATCGATCGCATCCTGTCTTCGGTCAACCACATGAACGGGCTGATCGATGCCCTGCTCCATCTGGCCAATCATTCGCTCACCGGCTTCCTGCGGGAGCGCATCGATCTCTCCGCGCTGGTCAGCCTCGCGGCTGCAGAACTGCGCCAGGGCGAGCCCTCCCGGGACGTCGAATGGAACATCGCGGCAGGCGTTGTCACCGACGCCGATGCCCAGCTGCTGAGGATCGTGGTCGACAACCTGCTCGGCAATGCCTGGAAATTCACGGCGAAGCGCAATCCTGCCCGCATCGATTTCGGGTGCCTCCCGCCGGCCGGTGGACCCACCATCTACTTCGTCCGGGACAACGGTGCCGGGTTCGACATGGTGCATGCCGCCAAGATGTTCGGCGCCTTTCGCCGGCTGCACAGCGGCGCGGACTATCCCGGGTCCGGCATCGGGCTCGCGACAGTACAGCGCATCATCCATCGGCACGGGGGGAGAATCTGGGCGGATGGCGTCCCGAACCGCGGCGCCACATTCTGGTTCACGCTGACCGGGGAACGTCCCGCCGTCGACAGCGCGAATGGGGGAGCGCGCATCCGGATCGCGCCGCCGGCAAGCGAGCAGCGGGATCTGATAAATTGACCGGATGCTCAAGGTCGATCGGTTACGCAAGCAATACGGTGAGATCGAGGTCGTCAGGGGAGTCAGCATCGAGGTTGCCCCGGGCACCTGCTTCGGCCTCCTCGGACCCAATGGTGCCGGCAAGACCACCACCCTGCGCTGCTGCCTCGGCCTCACGCATCCCGACAGCGGAACCATCGAACTCGCCGGATTGCCCATCCCGGCCCATGCCCGTGAAGCCCGTGCCCGGGTCGGCGTCGTACCCCAGTTCGACAACCTGGACCCCGATTTCACGGTCACCGAGAACCTGATCGTCTATGGCCGGTACTTCGGCCTCTCGCAGCAGGAATGCCTCACCCAGGTCGACCGGTTGCTCCGCTTCGCGGGACTCACCGAGAAGGCCAATGCCTCCATCGAATCGCTGTCGGGGGGCATGAAGCGGCGGCTCACGCTGGCCAGGGCCATGATCAACGACCCCCAGGTCCTGTTCATGGACGAACCGACCACCGGACTCGATCCCCAGGCGCGGCATCTGGTCTGGGATCGACTCAAGACCCTGCTGGCCGAAGGCCGCACGATTGTCCTTACCACCCACTTCATGGATGAGGCCCAGCGCCTCTGCAATCGCGTCGCCATCATGGATAAAGGCGTGATCATCGCGGAGGACGCGCCGCACGCGCTCATCGATCGCGAGATCGAACCGGCGGTGATCGAAGTGTATGGCGAGGGGCTCGATGCCTGGCTCGCGCAGGACGGACACCGGTATTCGGAGCGGGCCGAACTCGCCGGCGACACCGCCTTCTGTTACTGCCACGATCCGGCGCCCCTGCTGCGGTCGCTCGAAGGGCTCACCGACCTCAGGAGCCTGAGGCGCGCCGCGAACCTCGAAGATGTGTTCCTCAAGCTGACGGGGCGGGACCTGCGTGACTGACAGGGAACTCACCGCGACCCGCTCCGCGTTCCTCACGCCGCGACCGGACCGCCTGCGCTGCCTGCACGTCGTGCATCGCAACTATCTCGTGTGGAAAAAGCTGCTGGGGTCAGCCCTCGTCGGCCATCTCGCCGATCCGCTGATCTGGCTGGTGGGTCTCGGCTTCGGCCTCGGCAGTCTCCTGCCCAGCATCGGCGGGCTCACGTATCTCGAGTTCCTCGGCTCGGGAATGCTCTGCTACAGCGTGATGAATTCCGCCTCGTTCGAAGGCCTGTACTCTGCCTTTACGCGCCTCAAGCACCAGCGGACATGGGAAGGCATCCTGCATGCACCGATGACGGTGACGGACGTGGTCATGGGAGAGTGGCTGTGGGCGGCACTCAAGGGGGCTCTGTCAGGCGCAGCGATCCTGCTGGTGATGGTGGTGCTGGGGCTGGTCAAGTCGTTCATGGCGCTGTGGATCCTCCCCGTGGTCCTGCTCGTCGGACTCGCGTTCTCCAGCATGGCACTGATCGTCACGGCGCTTGCGAAGTCCTACGACGTCTTCACGTACTACTTCAGCCTGTTCGTCATGCCGATGACGCTCATCTCCGGCGTCTTCTTCCCCGTTGAGCAGCTACCCGCATTCGTCCGCGTAATCGGCCAGGTGCTCCCTCTCTCCCACGCCACCGCCCTCGCCCGCGGCCTCGCCGTGGGCGCGCCGCTCGACAGCATTGTTCTTCATCTCTTCATCATCGCCCTCTACGCAGGCCTCGGACTCCTGATCGCCAACCGGCTCGTCAGCAAGCGGCTTACGAAATAGCGCTTCGGGAATTGCCGCGACCGACGCCGCAAACAATTTTCAAAAACGCCGTGAATACATCCCTGTAGGCTCCGGCAGAAACTCCTGTTTTTGACGGTTTTGAAAATTATTTCCGACGCCAGTCACGGCAATCAGCTCGCTGTTTCTCGATGCGGCTGAACCTCAGCACCCCTTCACCGCCGCCTCGAGCTCATCAAACAACCTGTTGGCAAGGTTGTCCCTCTTCGTATCGAGACGATGCACGTGGCCCTTCTCGATCTGGAACCGGATCTTGTACCCCCGCCCGCGCAGGCTCTGGTACTGGCTCTGCATGCCGGAGAGCCAGCCCGGATCACCGTCACCCACATGCATGTAGATGCAGAGCGGCTTCAGGGCCGCTAGCTGGGGTTCGCGCGCGGGGCTCAGGAGACCGGGATAGCCGGTGACGGAAATGAAGTACTGCGGAAAGAGCGAGGCGATGTGGAAGGCGCTAAGGCCGCCGTTCGAATGCCCGGTGACATGCAGCTTGCCGCCGGCAACGCGATAGGTCTTCAGGATGTGATCGATGAAGGCCGGAAAGATGCGGTCGGCGCCTTCGAAGTACAGCTCGCCATTGGGTGAAGCCGGGCTGATGACGATGTAGCCGCGCGTCTCGGCGTTGGCGCGCCAGTCGGTTTCCGTACTGCGTTCAACGATGTCGAGATTCTGTGAACCACCGGCGAAATGCAGCACGGCGGGATAGGCGCGGGCGGGATCGTAGTTGTCCGGCAGGATCACGCGATACGTCACGTCGAGACCCGCGAAGGAGCCGATCTTCTGCTGGACCTCCGCCTGCGCAGCCAGGCTTACCAGCAGCAGTCCGGAAAGCACCCACACCCTTTGCCAGTTCGACTTCATCGAATTGCTTCTCCGTGTGCCTCGGTTCCGATTGTCCTTCCCCGATACCCGGAGCAGCAAGACAGGATCTCCGCATCGGTCGCACCGCTCGCGGCACAGCGCAGCCCGGCACGATCCGCCTGCCAGTCGGCCCACTCCGCATCACCGCGCCCAAACAGGTCACCGATCTCCTTGCCCAGGGCGGTCATCCACGCTTCGGTCCGGCTGCAATGCAGGGCGATGAGTCCCGCCGCGACGCAATGCTGCTGCTTGTCGTGGAGGTCGCCGGGTAGCCGCTCCCTCACGATGGCAGCAGCACACCCGACCGTCGACGGTTCGGGTCGCGTGGGCACGGGGGCGCAACCGGCCAGGAAAGCAGCAGGCACGCAGACGATCCGGAGCCAGTGCTCTCTGGCCAAGGCGCACGACCCCACTGCTGGCTCCCGCGGCGGACTTGTTTCCAGAGCGTACGGACCGACCCCGGAAGACTGCAACAGGGATGCGGGAGCCAGTCTCTCAGTAGTACGAGAGAGTACGAGTACGGGTTCGCCACGTGGCGCTGCATCAGCTGCTCGGTGACAGCACGCAGCGAATGCGGCCGGCATACCCGGCTGCTGATGCCGCGCGTCTCGCAGACGAGGACCGAGTCCGGATGGTGGCCCGCCTTCCGGGCAAAATTGCCCTGTACCAGCGTGGACGCCGGCGCAAAGGCACGGGAAGCCCGGTAGTCGGCGCAACCAGCGAGTTGGGTTGCGGCGACGATGAGCACAGCGAGGGAAATCAGGGATGGGGAACGGGTCATGGCAACCTCCAGCAAAGCAACCCACTTTGCTGCAGTGCATCAGGCATGCCAGAATTCGATGTCGTTATTTAACGAATTGTTTTATTTAATTTTTTATACGTACAGTCGACAAAATCCAACACCTTTCGGCCAGTGATAGGGCTGGCAGATGCACCGGCCTCACGCAATGGATTGTGCGACGCAACACCCGACGAACCAAAAGCGGGCGGAGGTCGCCGAGCCTTAGGGAACTCACCGGATCGTTGCGCGATTGATTACGTGGACCGCGAGTCCGCCCAGCGACGTTTCCTTGTAGCGCGCCTGCATGTCCTTGCCGGTTTCGAACATGGTGCGGATCACCTGGTCAAGCGACACGGTATGGCCATCGGCCTCCTGCATTGCGAGGCGCGCGGCATTGATCGCCTTCACCGCGCCGATCGCGTTTCTCTCGATGCAGGGAATCTGCACGAGGCCGGCAATCGGATCGCAGGTCATCCCCAGATGATGTTCCATGCCGATCTCGGCCGCTTTCTCCGCCTGCTCGGCGCTGCCACCCATTGCGGCGACGAGCCCGGCCGCAGCCATCGAGCACGCGACGCCGACTTCTCCCTGGCAGCCGACCTCGGCCCCGGAGATGGAGGCATTCTCCTTGTAGAGGATGCCGATCGCTCCCGCGGTGAGGAAGAAGCGAATGACGCCTTCATCGTCAGCGCCGTCGATGAACTCCTCGTAGTAACGCAGCACCGCAGGAAACACTCCGGCTGCTCCATTCGTCGGCGCGGTGACGACGCGCCCGCCAGCGGCGTTCTCTTCATTGACCGCCATGGCATACACATTGACCCAGTCCATGGCCGCGAGCGGATCGCCGTGCGGTCTCACTTTGAGTTTCGCGTACAACCGCGCCGCTCGCCGCGGCAGCTTCAAACTTCCAGGCAACGTGCCCTGTGCCTCGAGTCCCCGCTCCATGCAGGACTTCATTTCCTGCCACAGTGCCAGCACGCCTGAGCGAACGCTGGCTGCATCGCGAAAGACGCTTTCGTTCTCGAGCATCATCCGCCAGATCGGCACACCGGTCTCCGCAGCGTGCTGCAGCAGTTCGTCTGCACTGGAAAACGGATGCGGCAGATGCGCCATGCCGGCAGCGGCAACCGGCTCTTCGCCACCGCGCACGATGAACCCGCCACCGATGGAATAGAAATCGGCCTGCAGCAGTTCTTCACCCTCGGCCCCGCGCGCCAGGAAGCGCATGCCGTTGGCATGCTCCGGCAGCACGCGATCACCGAGCAGGACGATGTCTTCCGCTTCGGAGAAAGGAATCTCGCGGGCACCGGGCAGTGCCAGGCGCCCGCTTGCCGCCACGCTGTTCGTGATGAGTTCGATCTCTCCGGCAGTCGCCGTCTCTGGCCGCACGCCCGCCAGGCCCAGCGTCACTGCGCGCACCGTGCCGTGTCCGAAACCGGTCAGCGCCAGCGAGCCATACAGTTCAACCCGAATGGCCGTGACTTCCATCAGCAGGCCTTTGCTCTCAAGCTCAGCCGCGAAGGCCCGGGCTGCACGCATCGGGCCCGTTGTGTGGGAGCTCGAGGGTCCGATACCCGGCTTGAAGAGATCGAAGATGCTGGTTTTCATGGTTCCTGCAGATCGTGCGCGGTGCTTGCAGCAGCTGCCCGGGATCATTGTGAAAAGCGCTATTCATTCGAGCATAGCACCGGTTCCGATTCACGATGCCACCCGAACCGGACGCGTCCTCGGCAATGACGTGATTGCGTGCTCACCGCCTTGCGCTTGTCTGGACGAAACGGTTAATGCGGACGCTTTGCACATAGATGGGGCGGCGAATCGGGCTTTCGCCCAAAAGTGCGCCTGTTTCGGTGCGTCTTTCCTGACCAGATACCCACGCAGGCGGTCCCACTTGTCCCGACGCGCCCGCCTTGATTGATTCAGGGAATGGCCGAATCGCCGTGGCCGCGCAAGTCGCGCCTGCGAACGAACGGATCTCTCTAAGTCCGCGAACGAACGCAGGAATCATCTTGCGACAGGCGCCGCGAAGTCCGCGTGCCCGCACCCGGCACGTCGAGCGCGCGCCAGTCCGCTCGCCTGAGTTGGCATGCTAAATGCTTGTACTCGTCGCGCATCTACATTTTGGGCTGCCGGATCCGAGGAGCGTCGTCACTACCAAGCTGTCCGACAAACAATCAGCTGAACGGGATCTCAGGAGAGTGGGCTGCCGCAAAAGGGCCAACCCCGCCGAAGGAGCAAACTCCCATGATCTCTCAGGTAAACGTACTGGGATTCCGTCGAAGCCGTCTGAAGAGCCAGGTGCGCGTAAGCGCAACTGCACCGACGGGGCAAGCATGGCTGCAAGCCGTGCGGAAACTCTCAGGTACCAGGACAGCGGGAGCGGCGCAAAGCCTCTGAATCAGGCAGGTGCCTACTCATGACTTGGCCACTGGGAGAACACATGTCCGCAATTGCTGCTGTTTCAACGCGCGTCCTCGCGCCGGGACGGGATCGCTCATCGGATCCGGTCGCGCGAGCCGTTTCACTCACCCTGCGCGACAGCGCGCGGCAACCCGCAAACCGTCCAGCCTGGAACTGGATTGCCGTTGGCTACCTTGGCGCTGCCATCGGCACCGCAGCCCTGCTGTCCCCCCTGCAGTCGAAAGCGCAGGAGGCCGCCGCTGATGCGGAAGAGCTGACCGAAATCACCGTGACGGGAACGCGCATCGCGCGCGACGGGTTCGAGGCGCCCACCCCAGTGAGCGTCCTCGGAGTGGAGGAAATCCAGGCGGCTGCCGTCGCGAGCATCACGGACTTCGTGACGCAGCTCCCGTCGGTACTGGGCAGCCAGACCGCGTCCACCAA
The DNA here is from genome assembly GCA_031398625.1 of Pseudomonadota bacterium. Taxonomy (GTDB): domain Bacteria; phylum Pseudomonadota; class Gammaproteobacteria; order Steroidobacterales; family Steroidobacteraceae; genus CAIUGU01. The sequence goes on along the minus strand of JANNNQ010000296.1, from coordinate 10,987 downwards.
CGCCGGCTCCCTGAGCAGCGGTCAGGCCGGTATCGCGGCACTGAACCTGCGCTCGCTGGGTGCGAGCCGGACGCTGGTGTTGCTCGACGGCCAGCGGTCGGTCACCTCCGCATCCACCGGCCTGGTCGACGTCAACACGTTCCCCCAGGCGCTCGTGCAACGGGTCGAGATCGTCACGGGCGGTGCGTCCGCGGCATACGGATCGGACGCCGTCGGTGGTGTCGTGAACATGATCCTGGACCGGGAGTACACAGGGCTCAAGTCCGACTACGAGTTCGGCGTCACGGGCTACGACGACCTCTCGAACCATAAATTCACGTTGACCGGCGGCATGCCCTTTGCCAGCGGACGCGGCCACATCCTGTTCAACGGCGAGTTCTTCACGCAGGACGGCGTGCAGTCGATCGATCGGGACTGGAACGACAGCGGCTATTTCCAGATCGACAATCCGGCCTATGTCGCGGGCAACGGTCAGCCCGCCCGCCTCGTGACGAACAACATCGGGCCCGCCCAGCAATCGCCCGGCGGTCTCATCACCTCGGGTCCGCTGCGAGGCACCTATTTCGGCACGGTCAACCCGTCGACGGGAACCGCGACTACCGGGCAACTCGTATTCGGTCAGACGAGCACCGGGAATCCCTGGATGGTCGGCGGTGACTGGGAATACACCGGCCAGGAACACACGGGCAGCAACTCGCTGAGCGGTGACGAGGAACGGACCGGCCTGTACACGCGGGCCAGTTTCGACCTGACGGAGTCGGTCAGCGTGTTCGCGCAGGTGTCCTACAACGAGTTCGAAGGCCTGAGCTACTACCAGCAGACACCCAACCAGGCCAATGTCACGATCCAGCGGGACAACGCCTTCCTGCCCACTTCCATTCGCACCCAGATGACCAGCCTCAACATCAACTCGTTCACGATGGGTACGTCGAACTCGGGCATTCCACCCGCGGGCTCCAACAACAATCGGACAGTCGAGCGGTATGTCCTCGGAGCGGACGGAGATTTCGGACTGCTGGGGCGCGACTGGCGGTGGGACGTCTACTACCAGATGGGCTTGGCGAAAACGGACGAGCAGCTCATCAACACCTGGAACAACGCCCGGATGGCGGAAGCGCAGGATGCAGTCTTCAACAGCAGCGGCCAGATCGTCTGCCGTTCAACCCTGACGAATCCGAACAACGGCTGCGTGCCGATCAACCGCATCGGCATTGGCGGCATCACCCAGGCGGCGATCGATTACATCATTCCGAGCGATCCGGTGCGCGAGCAGGAGCTGCAGCAGGATGTGGCCGCCTTCACGGTGAGCACGCCAGCAGCCTTCGATATCTGGGCCGGACCCGTGTCGCTGGCCTTTGGCGGGGAGTGGCGCAAGGAGCAGATCGACGGCAAGGTCGATCCGTACTACGAATCGGGCTGGCTGTACGGCAACTACAAGGTCACCAAGGGCGACTACAACGTCAAGGAAGCCTTCATCGAGACGGTGGTGCCGCTCTTCACCGGACTGGAGTTCAACGGTGCCTTCCGTGCAACTGACTATAGTGTCTCCGGTTCGGTCGAAACCTGGAAACTCGGCCTTTCCTACCAGCCGATCGAGGATGTGCGGCTGCGCTACACACTGTCGCAGGACATCCGCGCTCCCAACCTGAGCGAGCTGTTCGCGGCCGGTACGGCGCGGACCAACTCCGTCAACGTCCCGGACGGCACAGGTGGTCTGGTACGCTCGGACCAGTTTGTCGAGAACACGACCGGCAGCCTCGGCCTCGTGCCTGAATCAGCAGACAGCTTCGGCTTCGGCATCGTGCTGACGCCGCGGTTCCTGCCGGGCTTCGCGTTCTCGGCCGACTATTTCGATATCGACATCAGCGACGCCATCGGTACGATCAACGCGCAGAACACGATCAACCTGTGTTACGAGCAGGGCAATCAGAACCTGTGCAACAATCTGGTCTATGCGTCCGGTGGCGCGAATGTTCCCGGCAGCGACATCGTCCAGATCAACATCGTGCCGATCAACTTCGCCACCCAGCGGAACAGGGGTATCGATTTCGAAGCGAGTTACCGCTTCGGTGCCGGACCCGGCGACATGACGGTGCGGGCGCTGGCCACTCACTACATCGAGAACCTGACCAACAATGGCGTCGATGCTCCGACAGACGATGCGGGCACGAACGATGGCGGCAGCACGCCGAGCTGGACCTACCGGGTAAGCACCACTTACAGCCTGGATCCGTTGTCTTTCACAGTGACGGGGCGGGGATTCAGCGATGGCGTCTACAGCAATGAGTGGATCGAATGCACGAGTAATTGCCCGATCTCGACGACAGCAGTCCGCACCATCAACGACAATGATATTGCGGGCGCTTTCTACGTCGATACCTCGGCGAGCTACTCGTTCATGATGGGTCCGACGCAAGCGGAGGCGTTCTTCTCGATCAGGAACCTGATGAACAAGGACCCAGTCCTGGTCGGCAACGGTCCGACCGGCAACAACACCAACGCATATCCACAGACCAACCGTACCCTATACGACATCAACGGCCGCACGTTCCGGCTCGGCCTGCGCATGGCGTTCTGATGCCGGGCGGGGGCAGCGGCTGTCGCTGCCCCGCCTTTCGCGGAACCGCACAAATCCATTCAGACGGAGATTCAACTCGTGAGCAAGATGAGCACAACGATGAAGAGTGCATTGCTGTCGCTGTGTGTGGCGGCAGCATTGCAGGCGCAGGCGACAACGGTCGATGCGGGCACCAAGGCCGCCCTCAAGGCAGAGCTGGCCGCAGGGGTCGACAAGCGCGCGAAGCTGGTGCAGGAGATGGTGGACTCCATTTTCAGTTTCGCGGAACCCGGCTTCCAGGAATTCAAGACGTCCGAATACATCACGGGCATCCTCAAGGCCAACGGCTTCACCATCAAGATGGGCATCGCCGGCATTCCGACCGCGTGGACTGCCACGTGGGGCACGGAAGGCCCGCTGATCGCACTCGGCAGCGACATCGATGCCCTGCTTGGCCTGTCCCAGATGCCGGGCTCGTACGACGCGAAGCCCATGATCGAGGGCGCACCGGGACACGGCGAAGGCCACAACTCCGGCATGCCGGCGATGGTCGCGGCTGCCTTGTCGGCCAAGGACGTCATGCAGAAGCACGGCATCAAGGGCCGCATCATGGTGTGGCCGGGCGTCGCCGAAGAGCTGCTCGCTACCAAGGCTTTCTATGTTCGCGACGGGGTCTTCAAGGACGTCGACGCCAACATCTTCTCGCACGTCGGGCGTGACCTGGGCACGAGCTACGGGCCCTCCGGCAACAACGGCATGGTCTCGGTGGAGTACACCTTCCGCGGCCGGACGGCCCATGGCGCCGGCGCGCCGTGGAACGGCCGCAGCGCGCTCGATGGCGTCGAACTGATGAACATCGCCTGGAACATGCGCCGCGAACACCTGCCGCTGACCCAGCGCTCGCATTACGTGATCACGAACGGCGGCGGCCAGCCGAACGTCGTTCCCGACCTCGCCTCGGTCTGGTACTACTTCCGCGAGACGGACTTCCCGGCGATCCGCGAGCTGTATGCCCTCGGCAATACCATCTCCGAGGCCGCTGCGATGGCCACCGAAACCAAGGTCACGCGCCGTGTACTGGGTTATGCGGCGCCGAACTACGGCAACAAGCCGATGGCGGAAGCCGCCCACGAGAACATGAAGATCGTGGGTCTCCCGAAATGGTCGGCAGACGACCTCGCGTTCTCCAAAGCAGTCCAGGAAGCCAACATCACTTCCTTCCTCCGCCAGAACAAGGTCGAGCCGCTGGCGACCGAACTGGAACCGCTCACGCGTCCGGAGGACCGCGGCCCGGCCCGAGGCGGCGGCTCCGACGACATCGGCGACATCATGTGGACCGTCCCGACGATCACGGTTCGCTATCCGTCGAACATCCCGAACACGATCGGCCACCACGTCACGGCTGCGATGGCCATGGCGACGCCGATCGCGCACAAGGGGGCAGTCACGGGAGCAAAGGTGGTGGGCATGACAGTGCTCGACCTGATGACGGATCCCGCACTGCTGGCCAGCGCCAAGGAGTACTTCACCGACGTGCAGCTGAAGGGCACGAAGTACGACCCGGTCCTGACCGCAGAGGACACACCGGGGATCCATCTCAACAAGGACCTGATGGACCGCATCCGGCCCGAGATGTCGAAGTACTACTACGACCCGAAGAAGTACAGCAGCTACCTCGAGCAGCTCGGCATTCCCTACCCCAACGTGCCCAGGTAAGGGGCAGGCTGGACCCTGGACCGGCGGCAACGCCGGTCCAGCGGGTTCGTTCGAACTGAAATCGCCTTGATCCCGGCGAACGATGGCCGGGAGACATCCGCAGGAAGTCCCATGCGTAAATTCACTCTACCGATCCGCCGGGCACGCCTGGCCGCGCGAGCGCTGCTTCTGCCGCTCGCCTTGACCGGCGCACTCGCCATCGCAGCCGCCCCTGCGGCACCTCCGGCTGCCCGCACGGTTGCAGCAGCCACTGCAGGACTGGAAAGCCATGCCGGGTATGTCCCCTTCCACTGGGATGCGGCTCGCGGTCGCGTGCTGCTCGAGGTCCCTGCCTTCGATACCGACGTCCTGTACTACGTCTCTGCGGCCAGCGGTGGCGGTTCAGTGGAAATGCCGCTCGACCGGGGCATCCTGAGCAGCGTCGTCATCCACTTCGAGCGCGTAGGGCCGCGGGTCCTGGTCGTGCAGCAGAATCTCCGCTTTCGTGCCATCGACGGCAACCCGGGACGTGCCGAGAACGTCGCGGACTCCTTCCCGTCGGCCGTGCTGGCCTCCCTCCCCGTGGAAGCGGAGGAAGGCGGTCGCGTGATCGTCGACGCCACGTCCCTGTTCATGCGCGATGCCGGCGGTCTTGAGACTTCGCTCAGGAACCTGAACCAGGGTGTCTTCCGCTTCGATGCGGCGCGCAGCACGTTCTACCCGAAGCGCATGAAGGCATTTCCCGACAACACCGAGATCGAAACCCTCCTGACCTTCGCGGTCGACAACGCGGGGCCGGTCGTGCGGAGCGTCGCTCCTGATGCACGGACTTTCACGATCCGCATCCACCACTCGTTCCTGCGTCCGCCCACGGGCTATATGCCGCGGATGGCCGATCCCCGCATCGGCGTGGGTGGCCTCACTTTCCGCGACTACGCGCAACCCTTCAACGAAGGCACGGAAGTGTCCTGGGCGGGCCGCTGGCGGCTGGAGAAGAAGGACCCTTCCGCCGCGATGAGCGAACCGAAGAAACCCATCGTGTTCTACCTCGATCCCGCCATTCCAGAACCGGTGCGCGGGGCCATGCGCGAAGGCACGCTGCTCTGGAACAAGGCGTTCGAAGCGGCGGGCTTCATCAACGCCGTGGAAGCGCGGGATCCCACGCCCGACATGGACCCGATGGACATCCGCTACGCTTGGGTGCTGTGGATCGATCGTGACGAGCGCGGCTTCTCGAGCGGCGGCACGTACCGCGACCCCCGCACCGGCGAGATCATCGGCTCGAAGACGCGCATGGATACCCATCGCATCCGGACGATCGCCAACTACTGGGAAAGCTACATGCCGGATACCGCCGTGCCGGGCAGCATGCCTGATGGACTGCGTGAAATGGTGCTGCGCCGCCAGGCATTGTTGACTGCCCACGAGCTCGGCCACGCGCTGGGTTTTGGCCACAACTTCTCGTCGAGCATCAACGAGCGTGCCTCGGTCATGGAGTATCCGACGCCGCGCGTGAAGGTGGTCGACGGCAAGCTCGACCTCAGCGAATCGTTTGAAGCGGCGACCGGCGCCTACGACGCCTTCATGGCCCGCTACGCGTACACCGAGTTCCCTGCTGCCAGAGAGAAGGCAGGGCTCGAAGCGATCATCGCGGAGATGCGTGCGGCCGGCATCCTCTATGTACCGGACACCGATCCGCGCTGGACCTGGTATGACGATCGCGGCACCCCGACCGAGTACCTGCGCGAGACGATGGCGGCCCGCAAGATCATGGTCGAGCAGTATGGTCCTGCGATCCTGGCGCCCGGTGAACCTGTTGGCGAACTGCGCGACATCCGTTTCTGGATGACGTACCTGCATCACCGCTGGGCCATCGAAGCCGCACTAGGCTATGTCGGCGGGCTGTATCACAACATCACGGTGAAGGGGGAATCGCTGCCGCCCACCGAGATGATTCCGGCGGCGCTGCAGCGCGAGTTGCTCGGACTGCTGCTGGATGTCGTGGAACCGGCGAACCTCGCCTTGCCGGAATCGCTCCTCGTCCAGCTGACGCCGCATCCCGGCTCCAACCTCGAGGACATCAGCACGGACTACGCCTTCGACCAGTTGCGGGCGGCGCGCATCCTTTCCGCCCTCGTCATCGAGCCGCTGCTTGAACCGGCCAAGGCAAGTCGCCTCGTGGCGCTGGCGGACCGGGATCCGGGCACGGTCTCGTTGCCGGAAGTCATCGACCGGTTGCTTGAGGCCACGTGGCTCGCCCCGAAAGACCGCGAGCCCCGCCATGCCTCGCTGCGGCGGGTGACGCAGGGCGTGGCGCTCGATTCAATGATGATCCTGGGAGGCAGCGAGGAAACGGCGCCCGAAGCCCGCGCCTACATACTCGACAGGCTCGTGGGACTGGGGAACGACCTCGCTTCGCGCAGGGATGCGGACCCGCTCACGCAGGCCCACTATCGGCAGGCAGCCCGGGACATCAGCCACTATCTCGAGAACCCCGCGGCCAATGCTCCAAAAACCGCCACGGTGCCATGGGGTAACCGGCCGCGCTCGCGCTTCCCGCAGCCTCCGGGCCCGCCGCTCTGAAGTTCTTGCAACGTTGCAGGAGCGAAGAACGGCTGGCCGGCAGGGCGATGCATTTTTTGCATCGCCCTGCCGGCGACGGCGTAACAAAAACGTAAGTCAATCGTAAGGGAAGGGGCGGAACTCCGGAGCATCCTCCACGTTCGAAACTGGCTCGAACGTGAAGTGCAGTACAAGGAGTGGCCGATGCTCGTGGAATCTTGGACGGAGTGGCAGCAGGAAGTCGTCACGGTGATCAGGAACGATTTCGCCACGATTCTCGACGACATCGAGCCCGATGAGATCGACTGGGAAACCTGGCGGCCCTTCTTCGATGAAGGGCGTTCGCCGCAGGAAGCCGTGAAGCGGGCCTTTGCCCACGACCTGTAGCGAAAGCATCCTTTTCCAACCGCTGCGCCGGCCCGGTTGCTCCGGGCCGCTACTTCCTGCGCGCCACCTTGCGGACCTTCTTCACCGCGGTGCGCGCCGTCTTCACGGCACTTGCGGCCGCCTTCACGACTTTCTTGCGGGCCTTGCGCCCCGCCTTGCCCAACGCCCTGCCCGTCCTGCCCGCAGCGGATTTCACTGCCGCCTGTGCCCGCGTCGCCAGGGTCTTCTTGCGTAGACCGAATACCATCATGGTTCTCCTTCGATTCCAACAGGGTGATGCAATAGTCTGTCCTTGCCTTTTGCATCTGGAGCCAGCGAAAAGCGCAGGTTTCACTGGCTCCCGAATTCAATGAGTTGGACCTCATCGATTGCGCCGAGTCTTCCCTGACTCGGGTTATCGGGGCGCTGCAAAGGGCTTTGCATCGCCCTGCTAACCGTTGCATCAAGCACTACCGGGGTCGTCTGCACGAGGGTGAATCGTTGCGCTGTCCCCGAGTAGTCCCATCGCTCCACCGCACACTGCCTCGGTCGCTCCGACTGCAGCCAGCGAATGAGATTCACTGAATTGGGAATGCCGCCGCGAATGCGGGTCGAGACTGCCGTCCCCGCCTGCACTGCCCAGAGCGTCCGCGGCAAGGCCACGTGATCGTTGATGCGACGGACATAAGGCAGGTGGATGTGGCCGCCGAGTACCAGATCGGCGCCTGCTTCCGCCCAGCCGGCCATCGCCGCGTCCGCCCCGTGCAACCGGTTCTTGCGATCTTCCGCCGTGATGACGTGGACCGGCTGGTGCGTGACGACGATACGGAGTTGGCGCGGAGTGGCACGCCGGAGTCGTTCGCTCACCCGGGTAACCTGGGCGGCTGACACCTCGCCGTCCTCATGACGGCCGGGACGCGTCGTGTTGACCCCGATCACGAGCGCCTCCGGCAACGCTATTTCGGGCTCGAGCTCTGCCCCGAAAGCGCGCCGGTAGCCCGCGTAGGGGTTCACTGCGCGCTGCCAGAGATTGAAGAGCGGGATGTCGTGATTGCCGGGAAGCGCGAGCTTGTGAATGGCAGGCAGTGCGTCGAAGAATCGCGCGGCGGCCGCGAACTGGCTGTTGCGCGCACGCTGGGTGATGTCGCCGCTCAGGATGACGATGGCGGGCCGCTCCGCGGCACACAGCTGCACGACCGCCGCGACGACGGCAGGCTGTTCGGTCCCGAAATGCGTATCCGAAATCTGCAGGATGACGAAATCGGGAGGGCTCATGCTGGCGCCGCTGCCGGACGGGGAGGAATCAGCAAGCGCAGCGGCTGCGGGGCGACGCTGAACCTGAGGGGCAGGGACATCTGCACGACTTCGCCGTCGGTCGCCACCTTGATGCTTCTTCCCGGGCCCGCGCGTTGCCGGACGATGAGGTCGACGAAACTGAAGGACTCGACACCTTCCGCCTCACCCAGCGAACCGAGAGCGCCGCGCATCGCTACCCTCGCGAGTCCCCATCGACTCAATACCTTGACGACCACGGCTGCCAGCTGGCCCCGACGCACGACCGCGGCCTCCTCGATCCCCACCTGTTCCAGCTGCAGGCGGCTGTTGCCCACGAACAGCGTCGACGTCCCGAGCACCTGCCGCTCGCCCTCATGCGCGAACTCGAGCAAGAGCGGCCGGTGGTCGCGAAACAAGGTTGCCAGCGCGGAGCACGTCGCGACGAAGCGCGTGCGCCCGAAGCGCTTCTTGAAGGCCTCGCGATCCTCGAGCAGCTCCGGATAGAGCCCCACGCTTGCGTTGACCAGGAACACGCGACCGTTCACGAGTCCCACCTGCACCGGCCTCTCGACGGCAGCGGCGAGGGCCTGTACCGATTCCGCAATCACCACCGGAATGCCGTACGAGCGCCCGAAGTAGTTGTAGGTCCCGGCAGGCAGCACGCCGAACGGCAACCGCTGGTCCAGTGCGAGCTGCGCTACCGACCGCAACGTCCCGTCACCACCCGCCGCCACCAGCACGCCTCCTCCTGCGAGTGCCTTGCCCGCCATGTCTGCCGCTGCGGTCTCCAGTTCACCGGGTCCCGCTTGAGCGAGCTCGAAGCGCCGTCCGGCGGCGGCCAGCCCGTCGCGGATGGCAGTGACCGTGGCGTCGGCACTCTGCTTCCCCGAGCCGCCATTGAGCACGATGAAGAACCCGGGATCAGCGGCGGCACGTGAATCATTCATCGCACCGACTGATGCCATGATCCCGCGCCGCTGTCAAAGCAGTTGCGGATCAAACGGCAGTTGAAAAATTTGCAAGCAACAGGAGCTTGCCCGCCCGCGGCAGCTGCTTGATTTCCCGTTCGCGCCGTGCGGCCGCCGCTCGGGAGGCAACGCCCTCGCGATAGACGAGTGCCACTGGCCGCCGGCTCCGCGTGTAACGCGCCGCGAGCCCATCGTCGAGATTGTGTTCGTCGATCCGCCGGCTCACGTCCCTGGCAATCCCGGTGTAGAGACTGCCGTCCCCGCAGCGAACCATGTAGACGTTCCACTCTGCCCCGGGCGCTGCTTCACTCATGGCGTCTGCGTCGCCCGCACGATGGTCGCGAGCAGGTGCTCCAGAACCGCGTCCGGATCATCACAGCGGCCGGTGTGCACGGGTGACAGCTGGATGATCGTGCTGCGCGGCGCGACCAGCCAGTGAAAGCGCTCCCGCCGGGAAAGCCTGCCTATCGGACCGCCTGCCTCACCACCGCTACAGATCGCCGGAATGGTGGCGATGTGCGCGCGAACCTGTTCCAGGTCGACTGCCGGGTCGATCGCCTTGAGCCGCGCCGCATCGAGCTCGATGCGGGCTGCCAGGAAATCAAGCTCGGGGCAAGAGAGGATGATGCCCGCATTCACGAACTCGCCGCGCTCCACGCGCGGCACCACCCTCACGATGGCGTAGTCATAGGCTGCGGGCTTGCGCACCGACGGCCTCCTCGATGAATGCCCTGGGCGCCTGCGCCCGCTGCAGCAGGTAGTCGGTGTAACCCTCGCGATAGGCACTGGCCGGCATGACCGCACTGGTTGCCAGCCACTCGTCCGGGATTGCCGCCACCAGCTCGCCGACGAGTTTGGGCGTGATCGCTGCAGCCAGTGCCGCATCCACGTCCCGGAGGCGCGTTGCAAAGGGCAGCAACACGTGATCGGCGATGCGCGCAAAGGAATCGCCGCTGCGGGCCACCGGATTGTCCCAGGCGTGATGAAAGTACAGGGCGGCGCCATGATCGATCAGCATGAGCCGCCGGTGCCACATCAGCATGTTCGTGTTGCGCGCCGTGCGGTCGACATTGGTGACGAACGCGTCGAACCAGACGATGCGCGAAGCGAGCAGCGCATCGGGCTGGACGGCCAGCGGGTCGAACATCACGGCGCCGGGCAGGTAGTCGAGTGCGATATTGAGGCCCGCGCTCGCACGGATGAGCTCCTGGATCTCGGGATCGGGCTCGGTCCGGGCGAGATCGGGATCCAGCGTCATGAAGACGATTTCGGGTACCGGCAGCCCCAGGGCCCGCGCCAGCTCCCCGGCGACCAGCTCGGCAATCAGGACTTTCGGTCCCTGCCCTGCGCCGCGAAACTTGAGCACGTACATCCCCGCATTGTCGGCCTCGACAATCGCAGGCAACGACCCGCCTTCACGCAGCGGCGTGACATAGCGGGTCGCGGCGATGGTCTGCAACGGATTCAGGCGCCTTGACCCCAGTTGGCCCGCACGGGATCGAAGCTGTTCGCATCCGCCAGCTGCCAGCTCTCCGCGTACAGTCCGGCCGGCGCCCGTCCCTCC
>JANNNQ010000287.1:0-17490 GCA_031398625.1 Pseudomonadota bacterium | reverse complement strand
GCCGCCAGCAGGTCCGCCAGCGCATGGACCGTGTTCCGATGGAAATTGTGGACGCGGACCGACTTGTCGGGCACGTCGATGGCGAGCTGCCGCAGCTTGTCCTGCGTGGCGACCCCGGTCGGACACCGATTGGTGTGACAGCTCCGCGACTGGATGCAGCCGACTGCAAACATGAAGCCCCGCGCCGAATTGGCCCAGTCGGCGCCGAGGGCAAGCACGCAGGCGATGTCGAAGCCGCTGATGACCTTGCCACTCGCGCCGAGGCAGACCTGGTCGCGCAGGCCGGTGCCGGTGAGCGCGTTGTGGATGAAGAGCAGGCCCTCCCGCATCGGTACGCCCAGATGATCGCTGAATTCGACCGGAGCCGCACCCGTCCCGCCCTCCTTGCCGTCTACGACGATGAAGTCCGGCAGGATGCGGGTGGCGAGCATCGCCTTGACCAGGCCCATGAACTCCCATGGATGGCCGAGACAGAGCTTGAAGCCGACCGGCTTGCCACCTGACAGCTCCCGCAGGCGCGCGATGAACTCCATCATCTCGATCGGCGTGGAGAACGCGCTGTGCCGGGCGGGTGATATGCAGTCCACTCCCTGCCGGACGCCGCGCGTCTGGGCGATTTCCTCCGTGACCTTGCGGCCGGGAAGGATGCCGCCATGACCGGGCTTGGCGCCCTGGCTCAGCTTGATCTCGATCATGCGGACCTGCGGCAGTCGCGCCTGCGCCGCGAACAGGTCTGGATCAAACCGGCCTTCCGGCGTACGGCAGCCAAAATAGCCGCTGCCGATCTCCCAGATGAGATCACCGCCCTGTTCGACATGATACGGGCTGATCCCGCCTTCTCCCGTATCGTGCGCGAACCCGCCGAGCCGGGCACCGCGGTTCAGCGCACGGATCGCGTTGGCGCTCAACGACCCAAAACTCATCGCCGATACGTTCAGCACCGACGCGCGGTACGGTGCGGCACAATCGTGCCCGCCCACCAGCACCCTGAATCTCTCCGGATCGGGGACCGGGACTGGCCGGTTGGAGTGGTTGATGAACTCGAAATCGTGCCGGTAGACATCCTTCGTCGTGCCGAATGCCCGGTCGCCGTTCTCGTTCTTCGCCCGCGCGTAGACCAGCGAACGCTGCTCACGCGAAAACGGCAGGCGGTCATCATCCGCTTCGAGCAGGTACTGGCGGATCTCGGGGCGAATGCCCTCGACCAGATAGCGGATGTGGCCAAGGATGGGATAGTTGCGAAGGACCGCGTGCCGGGACTGCACGAGATCGTATACACCCACGAAGGCCAGGAACGCCGCGACCACGCCGAGCGGCAGAAGCCACGGCAATCGGTCGGCAAAGGCCCATGCAAGGAGGGGAATCAGTACGCAGAACCCGAAGGCGGCGTAGCGACTGAGCAGCGACAGCGACGGCATTTGCATCATTCTTGATTCTGCCGCTCACGCACGGCGATGCCCGGAAAAAGCGCCCCGACAAGGTAGGTCGCGCGCCCGGCAAAGGCAAGCGCGCCAGCAGACCGATACCAATCCCGGCCGAATTCTGGCAGCCTTGCCACAAGGGGTAGAGAGGCGCTGCAGCGCCCAAGCCAGAACGAAAGAGCCGACAGCCGGAGCAGAAGACTTGGATCAACCCGCCGCTCAAGTAACCACCGCTGCCCTGGAATTCATCGAAGAGGCCACTTTCTCCGCCCTTCCGGAAGAAGCGCTCCGCATCGGCCGCCGCTGCATCCTCGACTCCGTGGGCCTCTTTCTCGCTGGCGCGTCCGAGCCGAGCCTGGGCTTGCTGGTTGCGGATTGCCTCGACCAGGGCGGGCGACCCGATGCCCTCGTCATCGGCGCCGGTCAACATAAAGCACCCGCCGCCCTGGCTGCACGGGTCCTCGGCACGGCCGGACATGCCCACGACTGGGATGACACGCAGGTGTCGCATGATCCTGCCCATGTCTATGGACTGCTGACACATCCGTCCGTGCCGCCGCTGACGGCTGCGCTCGTGATGGCCCAGAAGCTTGCAGGTGTCGATGGCAAGTCGCTGATGCTGGCGTTCCAGGTCGGCTTCGAAGTGGAGTCCAAGATCTCCGAATGGATGCTGCCGCGTCACTATCGCCGTGGTCATCATTCGAGCGGCACCGTCGGTACGTTCGGCGCATGTGCGGCGGCTGCCAAACTGCTGGGGCTCAAGGGCGAACGGCTCGCCCACGCGCTCGGGATTGCAGCCAGCCTCGCCGCCGGCATCCGTGCGAATTTCGGCACGATGACCAAGCCCCTGCACGTAGGCCGTGCGGCGGAGAATGGCGTCACCGCTGCCCTGCTTGCGGCTCGCGGCTTTACCGCAGACCCGACCGTGCTCGATGGCCAATGGGGTTTCTTCTCGGTGATGGGCGAAGGACTCACACCGGAGAAGACGGCGCAGGGTTTCGGCAAGGAATACACGATCGTCAATCCGGGCGTCAGCATCAAGCCCTATCCGTCGGGCATCCTCACGCACCAGTCCATGGACGCGATGCTGGCGCTGGTGCTGAAGCACGACCTGCGCCCCGAGCAGGTCGAGCACGTCGGCTTCCACGCCGGCCGCAACATCACCGAACCGATCCGCTACCCGCTGGCCGTGAATCACCTGCAGGCAAAGTTCTCCATGCCGGCGCTCCTGGCCATGATCATCCTCTGTCGCCGCGCCAGCCATCACGAGTTCAGCGATGCGTTCGTGGCGGGACCTGCGATGCAGGACCTGCAGAAGCGGACAACCGTGCACGTCGACCCCGAGATCGATGCGCGCGGCTACGACCGGATCCGCTCACGCATCGAGGTGCTGACGAAGGACGGCCGCACCCTGGTCGAGTGGGCCGACGAGCGGTATCGCGGCGGTCCGTCCAATCCGGTCAGCGATGCCGATCTCCTGGCCAAGTTCCGGATGTGTGCCGAGGGCGCCATCGAGGAAGCCCGCCAGGACGAGCTGGTCGCAGCCATCCACAACGTCGATTCGCTCGAGCGCGGCGCCCGACTTGCCGAGCTCATGACATTCACTGCCCGAAGCTCCTGATCCCAAGGGGAAGACCATGCGCATCTTCAGAACCACCCGCGTCCTGCTGGCCACAGCACTTGCCTGCACACTGGCCTGCGCGCCGGCCATGGCGGCAGCGCCTGCAAAGTATCCGCACAAGGTGGTGACACTGGTCACCCATTCAAGCGCCGGCGCCGGCGGCGATGTCTTCCTGCGCGAAATGGCGCGCATCCTGCCGAAGTACATCGACGCCACGTTCGTCGTCCGCAACATCCCCGGCGGCAGCGGCGCGCGCGCAATCACGTTTGTCGCCAATGCGAAGCCGGACGGCCAGACGATCTACGGCACGACGCCGACCTACGTCTACACGTCGCTGATGAGCTCGCCGCCCAAGACCTATCGCGACCTCGATCCGCTCGTCAACGTCTTCATGGACCCGGAAGTGATCTACACGCGCGCCGATGGGCCCTTCAAGACCGTGAAGGACCTCATCGATCATGCATCGAAGAATCGCAGCGGCTGGGGCGCCGCGAATCCGGCCTCGCTCGAGCGCCAGGCGGCGGAACAGCTGAAAGCCGCCACCGGGGTCAAGGCCGCCGTCGTCTCGCATGAAGGCGGCGGCGAGATGATGATCAACGTGCTCAATGGCACGCTCGACATGGGCGTTGGCGAATACCAGGAGCTGCGCGCCCAGCTCGCGGCCAACAAGGTCCGGGTGCTCGCGACCTTCAATCCGCAGCGGATCCCGAAGTTCCCCGATGTGCCGACCCTGAAGGAACTGGGTTACGACGTCTCGCTCGAGAAATTCCGCGGCTTCGCCGCGCCCTAGGGGCTCTCGCCGGAACTGATCCGGATCTGGGAAACGGCCATTCCGCAGGTCCTCGCCGATCCGGAGTACAAGAAGGTCTACGAAGCGGAAGCGCTGATTCCCAGCTTCATTCCGCACAGCCAGTACGGCGCCTTCACCGAGCGCTTTGCCGATAACGCCCGGGCCTTCCTCAAGAGCTCGGGCGTCATCAAATAGCAATGAACAAGGATCTGCTCAGTGGCATCGTGCTGATCTGCGTTGCGGCTGCCTATTACGCCGCATCGCGATCCATCCTCGTGAGTTCGCTCGAAGACGATTTTGGTCCGCACGGCCTGCCTAACATCCTGGCCATTGCGCTTGCGGTAGCCGGAGCGCTGCTCGTCGTGCGCGGTGCATGGGCGGCGCGCAAGGTGCCGCTGGCAACAGGCGGTGACAGCGGCGACAGCTATCGCCCCGTCCGTGCCCTCGGCCTGCTGGCAATCGGGTTCGCCTATGTGCTGCTGGTCGACCGGCTGGGGTATGTCGTGACGATCGCGCTGCTGGTCGTCAGTGTTGCCTTGTATGAAGGCGCGCAGCTCTCGTGGCGCCTCGCGGCAGTGGCCATCGCCGGCGCCAGCTTCCTGTGGGTGCTGTTTGTCTGGTTGCTGGATGTGGCCCAGCCGGCTGGCCTGTTCTTCTAGCCGGTCCCGGGAATTCCCATGCAAGCGCTGCTCGATTCGCTGTCGCTCGTCTATACGACACCCATCGTGCCCGTCGCGCTGCTCGGCCTGACCTGGGGCATCATCGGCGGCGCGCTGCCCGGCATCTCCGCGTCGATCACGATGGCGCTGCTGCTGCCGCTGACCTACCAGCTCGACCCCACTTCCGCCATCGTCATGCTCGCTGCCACTTACATCGGCGCCGAGTACGGCGGCTCGATCCCGGCGATCCTGATCCGTACTCCCGGCACCAATGCGGCGGCCGCCACCGTGGTCGATGGCTTCGAGATGACGAAGCAGGGCAAGGCCGGCGAAGCCCTCGGCATCTCGTTGTGGTCCGGCACGCTGGGCAGCCTGTTCGGACTGCTCATGCTGGTGCTGTTGACCGAGCCCCTGTCGCGTCTCGCCCTTGCCTTCACGCCGATGTCGTATTTCGGTCTCGGCATCCTTGGCCTCAGCGTCATTGCTTCCATGACGGGCGGCTCGCCGCTGAAGGGCTTTGCCTCGGCCATCGTCGGCATGATGGTCGCGACCGTCGGCACCGATCCGATCTCCGGCGTGACGCGGCTGACCTTCGACTCGCCTGACCTGCTTTCGGGGATAGAACCGATCCTCGTGATGGTCGGGCTGTTCGCAATCAGCGAGCTCATGTCGCAGTCAGGAAACGTGTCTGCCACCGCGGTGGTCCAGGCAGTCCGCATCAAGCTGCCCAACTGGAAGATGATGAAGCGGCTGGGACGCTCGCAGGGCATCGGCTGCGGCATCGGCACGCTGGAAGGGGTCATTCCAGGCGGGGGCGGCACGATCGCCGCGTTTCTCTCCTACAACGAAGCGCGCCGGTGGTCGAAACACCCGGAAGAATTCGGCAAGGGTTCGCCGGAAGGCGTGGCCGCCCCCGAGACGGCCAACAATACCGTGGCCAGCACCGCCCTGATCCCGCTGTTGAGTTTCGGGATTCCCGGCTCGAACTCCGCAGCGATCCTGCTCGGTGGCTTTCTTCTGCACGGCCTCGTGCCCGGACCCAACCTGTTCCAGGAAAACGTGGAAGTGGTCCAGGGCCTTTACGTGGGTTCCTTCATTGCCACGCTGGGCCAGTTGCTGATCGGTTTCCTCATCATGCCGGCCTGCCTGTGGCTCGTGAACCGGCCCCGACCCTACCTGGCGGCGTTCATCCTGGCGTTCGTACTGTCCGGGGTGTACTCGCTGAATCTCTCGACGTTCGACCTTGGCATCGTGCTGGTAGCGGGCCTGGTCGGTTACGTGATGAGAATCTGTGGCTTTCCGTTCCTGCCTGCGGTCCTCGGTGTGGTGCTGTGCCCGCTCGTCGAATCGAGTTACCGGCGATCGCTGGTGCTTGCGGGGGGCGACCACGCCATCTTCATCGAGGACCGGATCTGCCTCGGCCTGCTGATCGTCGCCGCGCTGTTCTTCCTCTACTCTACGCTGCGCGAATTCCGGTCTGCGGCCAAGGTCCCCGGGACCGCTGCATGAGTGCTCACCCCGTCCCTGCCGCCGGCGAACCCACCGTCGCTGCGCGTCTCGCAGCCTTTGCCGTCGGGACTGCGTCCCGGCCCCTGCCGGAAGACGTCCTGCGCACTTGCAGGCTGCTGCTCCTGGATGTCACGGGACTGTGCATGGCTGCGCGCCACACCGACTATGTGCGCGCTGCGCTCGCGAGCGTGGCCGGCAGCGGCCAGTGCACGCTCATCGGCCACAGCCAGTCGGCATCGCCTTATGACGCCGCACTGGTGAACGGCACGGCCGCCCATGGCGAGGACTTCGACGACACGTTCGAAGGCGGTCCCGTGCATGCGGGCGCCGTGATCGTTCCTGCCGTGCTCGCCATCGCCGAGGAGCGGGGTCTCCCGGGTGGGGCTGCCCTGAAAGCCATCGCGGTCGGTGTCGAGGTGATGTGCCGCATGAGCCTCGTCGCTCCGCAGGCAACGCATCGCGCGGGCTTTCATCCCACTGCCGTCATGGGTGCGCCGGCAGCCGCGGCAGCCGTTGCCACCGCGCTCAGGTTGCCCGCGGACCAGGTGGTGCGAGCGCTGGGAATCTCGGCCAGCCTGTCGTCCGGGATCATCGAGTACCTGGCCGATGGCAGCAGCACGAAACGGCTCCACGCCGGTGCGGCTGCACAAGCCGGGATTCGCGCAGCGCTGCTGGCGGCAGGCGGCTTCACGGGGCCGGCCACCGTGTTCGAAGGGACCCATGGCTTCTACAAGGCCTTCGCCCCCTCCCTCGCTCCGGACTTCCGGCCGCTGGTGGACGATCTTGGGACCCGCTGGGTGACGCCGACCGTCGCCTTCAAGCCGTACGCCTGCGGGACGATGACGCAGCCCTTTGTCGATTGCGCCATCGAAGTGGCGCGCGAACTCGCTCGCCGCGGTCTCGGTACGGATGCCATCGACACCCTCCTCTGCAAGGTCGGCCAGGGAACAGTCCATCGCCTGTGGGAACCGCTGGCCCTCAAGCAGGCGCCGCCGAATGGCTATGCAGGCAAGTTCTCGACGCCCTACTGTGTCGCGGTCGGTCTCGCACTCGGCCGCGCCGGGCTCGAGCAGTTCACCGACGAACAGGTTCGCGATCCGGACTTGCGCTCGCTCGCGTCGCGGATCCGCTATGAGGTCGATCCCGCAGACGAGTACCCGCGCAACTACACGGGGCATGTGTGCGCCACGCTCAAGGACGGTACGCGGATCGAGGTCCGGAAGGGCCACCTGCGCGGCGGCGCCCGCGAACCCTTGAGCGAAGGCGAGATCACGCAGAAGTTTGCCGACAACGTGCGGTTCGGTGGCGGCACGCCGACAGACAGTGCGGCACTGCTGGCAACGCTCGCAGCCATTGCAGCCGGCGGACCGGTGGCAATGAGGACAGGAGCAGTCTGATGCAGGAACTCGCCGGCAAGGTCGCACTGGTGACCGGTGGCTCACGCAATATCGGCCGTGCCATTGCCCTCTCGCTGGCCGCGGCGGGCGCCCATGTCGCGATCCTCGCGCGCCAGGATGCGGCAGCCGCCAACGCGGTGGTCGCGGAGCTGCGTGCCGTTGGCGTCGAGGCCGAAGCGTATCTGGCCGACGTCGCTGACGAAACAGAGGCGAAACACGCCATCGCCGCAGCAGCCACGCGCTTCGGCCGCCTCGATATCCTCGTCAACAATGCCGCAGTTCGCACCGAGGTGCCCTTCGCGGCACTCCCCTTTGCAGAATGGCGGCAGGTTCTGGGCATCGCGCTGGACGGGGCATTTCTCTGCGCGCAGGCAGCACTCCCGCACCTTTCAGCCAGTGGCGCAGGCACGATCGTCAACATCGGTGGCCTCACCGCCTATACGGGGGGCAAGCATCGCGCCCATGTGATTGCCGCAAAAGCGGGACTCGACGGCCTCACGCGGGCGCTCGCGGTCGAACTCGCGCCGCTCGCCATCACCGCCAACCTCGTCGCTCCCGGATTGATCGAGACGGTACGATCAGGTGCAGCGCCCCATCATCACCACAGCAGCGGCACGCTCGTCGGCCGTCGCGGCACACCCGACGAAGTCGCCGCCATGGTGACGTTTCTCGCAGGCCCTGCCGCGCGGTTCATCACCGGGCAGACCTTCCACGTGAACGGGGGCGCCTACCTCGGATGACCGGTGGCCTGCACGCGCGCTCGGTCTACCGGGCGGAAGCCCTCAAGTGCGCTTGTCGACCATGACCTGACCGTCCTTGACGACCAGCGCCACATCCAGCAGGTGGCTCGCGTCATCCAGGGGATTGCCATCGAGCAGCACGAGGTCGCCGATCTTGCCGGGTTCAAGCGTGCCGAGATCGGCACTGCGCTTGATCACGGCGGCACTGTTCGTCGTCATGATCTTCACGATGTCCTGTGCCGAGAACACGAGACGCAACGGCCTGAGCTCGTGACGAAGCGCGTCATGGGGCTTGTACCGCACGTCGGTGCCATAGCCGTAGACGACGCCGGCATCGAACAGCAGGCGTGCGTTGACCGGACCCTGCCCGGCACTCGACAGCGTGTTCATGGGGAAGGGATCGAGGTCGCGGAACCGCGGCAGGTTGTCATCACCCGTGCGGTCGAACATCAGCTGGTTGTCCTCGCCGAAGCCCGGCACGAAGATCCCGAGCGTCGACATCATCGGAATGCCGGAGGCGGCGACCGTCTTCGCCTGCTCCTCGGTGAGCTGGCCGATATGCGGCGTATGGACCAGGATGTCCGTTTTCGCTTCGACCGCCGCCATCGTGTCCACCACCGTCACTGCATGCGTGATCGACAGGATGCCCTGCTTGCGCGCTTCGTCGGCAACGATCGTCAGCGTACCCGTCTCCGGACCGCGAGGCGTCGTGATGATGTTGGTCTTGATCGCCTCGACGCCGGCTTCCTTGAGTTTCTGCACCGCCGCGCGGGTCTCGGTTTCGGGAATTCCCTC
The DNA here is from genome assembly GCA_031398625.1 of Pseudomonadota bacterium. Lineage (GTDB taxonomy): Bacteria > Pseudomonadota > Gammaproteobacteria > Steroidobacterales > Steroidobacteraceae > CAIUGU01. Next base: position 8,558 of record JANNNQ010000287.1, on the reverse strand, counting down.
GGCCGTCTGCGTGGGACGATCGGGCGGACGCGAGATGTCGATGCGTGCGGGATCAACGCCGCCGCCACCCGGAATCGCCCCTGCGCGCGGCCTTGCAAGTGGCACGCGTCCTGAGGTCATGAGCCGCGGACCCTTGATCTCGCCGCTCGCGAGCTTTGCCCGGAGGTCGAGAATGTGTTCGAGCGAGTCGCCGCACGACAGGACCGTGGTGAATCCGGCATCGAGGAACTCCTGCATGCGCGGCACGGCCTGGTCGCTCATCCACGACGCCGGCTCCCCGTTTATGATGTGGCGGTGCGCGTCGATGAATCCGGGCATCAGGGTGCGGCCGGCGGCATCGATGACGAGCGCGCCCGGCACATTGGCAGTCTCTGCGCCGACGGAGACGATGCGCCCGTCCCTGATCACGACCGACCCGCTTTCGATGACGCCACCAAGCCCGTCGATGATGCGCGCGTTCGTGACCACGAGGCCTTCGGCGGGTGTAGCCTGCCCCGCGAGACTGGCCGGTGCGACCGGCGCCTGCGCGACCGGTTCCTGGCTGCAACCGGCAGCGCCGAGCAGCACCACGCTGATGGCGATGATGAGTCTGTTCATTGGCTTCACTCTCCCCCTCGAAAAACTTCGCAACCGGCGCGCAGGTTTGCACATCTGGCGAACGGAGGGAACCCGCCAGTTTGTCTGCGCTGCAAGAACAGGTCGCAGGCCTGCGAAGGAGCGGATTACGGACCCGCACCCTGCCAGCGCGAAAGATTGAGAAATTCCCGGCGCGTACGCGGTCCATAGGTGCGGAACGACGGATCGGGATGCTCGCTGTAGGCAAGACGCTGGGTCGCAACGGCATCGCGCTCAACATATCTTTGCAATTCGTCCGCCGCCAGCTGGTAGGGGCGCGTCGCATTCAGTCCGAACACCTTGCGTCGCAGCGAGTCGGTGATGAGGGGATAGCCGAACCTTTCGCGGAGTCCCGCATCGATCTGGAAGGCACGAAACGCCTGGATCTGGTCCTGCGGCGAGCCGTACCAGATGGAGTCCGTTCCCCAGAGCACGTTGTCCTGGCCCACGTACTTGAACAGCTTGCCAAGCGCATGCGCTGCACTCGTCGGATCGCGCATCGACAGGAACCGCCACGTCGAACCGAGCTCGGCGTAGACATTGGCATTGGGAGGCACATCGCTTTCGAGCAACGAGGTCACCAGCGCGTCGATGCCATCGGTGCGGCGCAGTGCGTAAGGACCTTCCGCTGACCCGGCGACAAAGCCCGAGTGATAGATCAGGAAGTTCATGTCCGGAAACTGCTTCGCGATGCCACCGATGTCGCGGCAGGTCGAGTGCTCGTAACTGTGCTGGCCGAACGGCAGGCCTTTATGGATGCAGATATTGCGGACCCCGAGCGCCCGTGCCCGTTCGACGAACGCCATCCCGACATCGTCCGTCATGAAAAACCCGTCTCCGTTCGGGCCCCACTGCGTATAGGTCTTGAACGCGACGACGCCAGACTTCGTCAGCCGTTCCATGTCCTCGATATCGCCCGGCTGGTTCGGATTGACGCGCCCGTGCAGGAGCAGCCGCTTGCTGCCTTCGAGCCGGTCCACCAGGTCACGGGTTGCCATGGCTTCCTCGATCGTCAGCGGTTCCCCTTCGCGGGTGGACGGGACGAAGGACAGCACCATCAGGTCCGTGTCCGAATCGAGGAACACATCCTTGATGAACTCGTCGCTGCCGATGCAGTTCAGGTAGCTCCGTTCGCCGGGCAGGTCCTGCAGCGGACAGGAAGTCTTGTCCATGCGCAATGGGTTGTCCCCCGGCGGCAGGGTCTTGAGCCAGGCTCCCGTCGGATTGACGAAGTGACCCTGCACATCGAAGATGAATTCTTTCTTGCCCAGTGCGGTCGTGGCCGCGTCCCGGTCGAGTGCGGTTTCTGCAGCCAGCTGGAAGAAGCCACCGGTCCGGCCCGCCGCCGCATTCGCGGCATTGAACGCGAGCAGCGTCGCCGCTGCACCGCACGAGGAGGTCAGGAACTGGCGGCGTGACTGTCCCAGGCGGCGGGCCAGGACGCTGGCCTGTTCGGAAGCCAGTCGATTGCCCCGCTGTTGCGCCTCCCCCAGGGGAATCGGCTGGAACTCGCCATTCGATGTGGCGTCGCACTTGATGGGAAGACGCAGTCCTTCCGGATCCTGATCGTTGCGCATGACAACCTCCTCAACAGGGGTGATTTCACCAGCCTGGCGGCCAGTATGAGCCTCGTTGGCAGAGTGAGGACAGGCCCCTATCATGCGTCTTCATCCAACAGGCCGGAAATGAACGTGAAATGAAAACAATGCAGGCAGTCTGGCGTGCTCTCTTGTTTGCCATCGCAGGGCTCCCGGCGGGAACCGGCGTGCAGGCAGCCGCAACCCCTGCGCCGCCGCAGTCTGGCCAGAACGCTGCCCGGAACGCCGCCCAGGACGCGACAGCCAGCAGCAGTCTCGCCACCCTCCTTGGCCAACGCACCCTCCGCTATGACGAGGAGTATCCCGCGATCGGTTACACGGGAGTGCCTGCGGACAACCGGCTGGTGCAACTGCAGGCGCGGCTCGATCGCGGCGAAGTGCGGCTGGCCTTCCACCCCGTGCGGGGCTATCTCGATTCACTGCTCGCCGCGCTCGAGATCGACACGAGTTCGCAATCGCTCGTGTTTTCAAAGACCAGTTTCCAGGTCAGCATGATCCGCGCCGCGACCCCCCGTGCCCTCTATTTCAACGACGACACCTATGTGGCCTGGACGCAGAACGCGGACAGGCTGGAGATCGGCACACTCGACACGCAACTCGGCCCGGTGTTCTACACGCTGCCGAACCAGGAAGGCGCGCCCAAGCGCTTCCAGCGCGAACTGCAGGACTGCATGGGCTGCCATGACAGCTTCACGCTCACGGGCGGTGGCGTGCCGCGCTTCATCCTGGGGTCCGGCTACATCGGCATCAATGGCGAACAGTTGACGCACGAAGGCAACATCCTGACGACCGATCGGACGCCGCTGCGCAGCCGCTGGGGCGGCTGGTACGTCACCGGCCAGCATGGCAGCCAAGTGCATCTCGGGAATGTCCACGTGCGTTCCGCGAACGAACTGGTGAACCTCGAGAGCGTGCGGCGAGGCAACCTCGAAACGCTCGATGGCCTGTTCGATACGCAGCCGTATCTCACGAACCGCAGCGACATCGTGGCGTTGCTGGTGTTCCAGCACCAGATGTTCATCCAGAACCTGATCACTCGCGTGAACTTCGAGACGCGTACCGCACTGGCCCGCGAGCCGGTTCCCTCCGCGGCCACCGCGGCGAAGCTGCGCGAATACCTGGACCAGCTCGCGAACGCCATGCTGTTCGTCAACGCGGCGACCTACACCGATGCGATTGCGGGGAACTCGGGATTCAACCAGTGGTTCGAGGCGCGCGGGCCGCGTGATGACAAGGGCCGCTCTTTGCGCCAGCTGGACCTCAAGACTCGCCTGTTTGCGTTTCCCTTGAGTTACCTCGTGTACTCGGATGCCTTCGCGGCGTTGCCGGACTACGCGAAGACCTACCTCTACGGGCGTTTCGTGGCGGTCCTGAGTGGCAGCGACCAGAGCCCGGCCTACGCCCACCTGCCGGCGGCCGACCGCAAGGCGGTCATGGAAATCGTGAGTGCCACGCAGCCCGAGTTCGCACAAGCAGTGCGCACGGCAAACCCGCGGTCTAGTGAGTAAGGGAGTTGCGATTCATGCCACGCACCGCGCGTGGCATGTAGCGCGGGAACCTATTTCTTCTTGCCGCCCTTCTCGGGCCTGCCTTCGGCCTTGGGCTCAGGCTTGACATCCGGATTCTCGATGCTCTCGAGCAGCGTCGCATCCAGCTCCGGCACGGCCGGCACCACTTCTTCCTTCGCGAGCGCGACCAGCTGCTCGTGCAGCTTGAGGCCGGTTGCGTGGAGATCGCGATGTTGCGTCAGCAGCTTGCTGCTGTTCTCGCGCAGGCTGGAAAGCTGCTTGTCCTGCAGTTGCTTTTCCTTCCGCAGGGTGGCCAGCGACGCCTCGATGTCCCGGCGGGCATCGGCCTCATCCTGCTTCTGCTTCTTGAGGGTATTCATCTTCTTCAGCACGTTCTCGGGCGTATCCGCGAGTGCCGTGTTGATGGCCTTCAGCGCCTTGTCCTTCTCGCCCAGGCGTTCCTTCGCCTTCTGCAGCTCCTGGGCGGCGGCGGTACGCTCGATCGCCATCTCGCGCGCGATGTTTTCCTGGGCCGCCTGGAGTTCGGCCACCAGGGCCTCGGCGGCGGCGCGGGCTCGCTGGCTCTGGACGAGGGTCTTCTCGATCTCGGCGACGGCGGCCCTGGACTGTTCGCGGGCAGCCACGACGTCGGCATCGGCTTTCGCAATCTTCCGCAGGGTTTCTTCGAGTGCGATCTTGAGCTCGTCCTGCGAACATTCGGGATCCAGCTTCAGCGCCTCGGCGGCCCCGCGCATCAGCACCTGCTTGCTGATCGCAAGTTCCTTCCACACCTTCAACTGGATCTCCATCTGCGCTTGTTCCACTTAGGGTCCTCTTGGCTCGACTTTGGGGGCGCGGATTTTAGCCCAAAACCTGAGGCCGGGTGAGTGGGCTTCGGCTGGGGATGCATCCGGGGGGGTTCCGTGTCTCCACGGGGACGGCACGGGTGCTCCGCGGGAAATTGGGGCGCGCCTCAGTCGGCATCTGCTCATGACTTCCCAATCTGAAGGGATTTCATTTGGTTAAGGACGGTTTTGAAAGCGTGCCCGGAGGAACAGTGTTCCTTGGCGCCTGCATTGGCCAGCCGTCCGGAACAGGCAACCCCCGTTTCCCGGACGGCCAGCCGCGCCTGGCTCGCGTTGCTTACCGGTCGTTGATGGCGTGCCGGCCGGGGCCGAGCAGCATTGCGGCCACCGCCCCGAACAGCAGGAGGTACTGCAGCTCAAGTTCCAGACCGCCATTGTCGTTGAGCAAAAAGATGTCGGCGGCATGAGCGAGGCCGATGGCGACGATCATGTTGATCACGACCAGAACCGCGCCGACCCGCGCATAAAAGCCAGCGATCATCATGAGGGGGGCGACGATCTCGCCAATCAGGACGCCATACCCCAGGAAACCCGGGAGGCCCATTCCTGAAATCATCCCGGCGATCCTTTCGGCGCCTCCGCCCAGCTTCGCGATCCCGTGCGGCAGCATGATCCCCCCGATCAGCACGCGTAGAAGCAGTTTGCCGATGGCGTCATTGGCAGGCAGTTGCATTGGCGATTCCTTGTTGGTGGCTTGAATGAGTGTTGCGAACGCCCGATTGTATGCCGGCCGGGCCGCCGCCTGACAATCCCTGCGCGACTGGCCCGATGCCTGCACAAGTCCGACCGCACGGAAACTCACTCGCGGATGCTAAAGTCGCGCTTCACGCCACAAGAATACGGATAAAGGCACATGCTGGCCACGCTGCAGGACCTCGACTGGAAGCCCGTCGACCGGGCGATCGCGGAAGCCCTGCTCACCCGCCTCGTCTATTCCTCGTCCGCGGCGGCTCCCACTCAGTTCGATGCCATCGGGGTCGCTGGCGAAGTGGCTGACCTGCCGGTCTACAACAAGTTCAAGTTGCTGCGGCTCAGTGTTCTCCTCGACCCCGACGAGCCCGAGCAGGACCCGCTCTACGCGCTATGGGACGGAGAGGAGCAACTGCTGCACCTCGGGGGCACCAGCACGCCCATCCACGAGGCCAATGATCTCGAGAAGCTGCAGCTGACGGCAACGACAGCTGCGGACTACATCCGCCTGTTCTGCCTGGCAGTGAGGGGCGACGACGGACCGTTCCGCATCGTGGAAGCAGGCCCGGCCCACGCCGTCGAAGGCGCGGACGAACTGCTCAAGCTGGCCCATCCGCTCAAGGCCACGGGCAACGATGACCAGGGACGCTTCCTGTTCGATGCGGTGGTTGCCTACCGGACGGACGTCTTCACCTCGACGTTCGCCGTGGCGACCGGCGGCCTGATCGAAATGGTCAGCGACACGCACAGGCTGAGCGACGTGCCGGAAGCCGCCCTGCCGGAACTGCCGGTCCTCGGTGATCCGCAGAAGCTGCGCGTGTCCTTGCTGGCACGCGCCGTTCCACCCCCTCCGCCCCAGGCAGCCGCGCCACCCGCCCCGCCGGCGCCACCGAAGCCGCCGAAACCGACGCTCCGCATTCTGGTCGAGCTGCTGCTGACCCAGGCCCTGCGTTCCCGCGCGCAGCACCGGCTGATCGAGTACTTCAATGCCACGCGGACGGGGAGCGAAGTGCTGGATCAGTTCGCGGAACTGGTCACCCAGGCCTTTCCGGTGGTCGTCGTCGAAACGAGCCTGCCCTTCGTGGAGGAAACGATCGGCGAGATCGTGCTGGAACGCGCCCAGCCGCCCCGGCCTTTCAACCTCGCACGCGCCGCTTCGAGTGGCGACGACACGCAGGTGTCGCTGGATGTTCCGGCCGTCCCGTCGCTCGTGCTGCTGCCGCTGCAGGTGTACCGGCGGGTGGTCAATCTGGATCGCCTGGCCTTCGACCTGGCGTCGCGCGATGCCGCTGCCATCATTGCCTGCGACCGGTTCGATCAGCTCCCGGAGAGCCTGCGCCGCCTGACCGATGTCACCTTGCGGTTGTCCGCCGTCGACGCCACCGTGTTCGCCGGCCTGTTCGAGCAGGTGATGGGCGCCCCGCTAACAGCAGGCTGGAATGCCGCGGGGGATGCGTGGGTCAAGCACCTGCTGCATACGGATTTCGAGCAGCCGCGGCGGCTCGGCATGCAGCCGGACAAGGCGTTCGACTATGTCCGTTCGATGGTGATGGAGCGGCTGGTTTCGGTCGACACACAGTCCGAGATGGGCCTGGCCGACCTGCACGGCCTGGGTGAGGCGCGGCAGTTCGCGCAGGACCTCATCGCCGACATCCATGCCGCTGTCCGCGGCGAGATTCCGTGGACCCAGGTCGACCGGGGGGCCTTGCTGGTCGGTCCTCCCGGCACGGGCAAGACAACGCTGGCACGAGCGATCGCGAAGGATTGTGGCGTGCGCTTCATCACTGCCAGCGCCACCGGCTGGCAGGCCTCCGGCGATCATCTTGGCCATCACATCGCGGCCATCCGCAAGACGTTTGCGGAAGCCCGCGGGTATGCACCCTCCATCCTGTTCATCGACGAGATCGACAGCCTGGGCAGTCGCGAGAACTTCGAAGGCCGCAGTTCGCAGTACCAGACCGAAGTGGTCAATGCGGTGCTCGAGCAGATCCAGGACATCGATCCTGCGGCGCCCGTGTTCGTGATCGGCGCCACCAACAACGCAGACCGGGTCGATCCTGCCCTGCGCCGCTCCGGCAGGCTGGACCGGGTCATCCCCATCCCGCGACCGTCGAGCGATGCACTCATGCAGATCTTCGGGCACTACCTCAGGCGGGCGGCGAAACACACGGCCATCGATCCGGCGCTGGACACGAAAACGCTGGGCGGCCTGTCGCTTGGCCTCACCGGTGCAGACGTCGAGCGGATCGTCCGCGGGGCCTCGCGGCGCGCCCGCAAGGAACGGCGCTCCCTGAGCCAGCAGGATGTCATTGCGGAGATCACCAACAAGCCGCGCAATGCGAGCGACTCGCTGCGGATGAGTCCCGCGGAGATCGAAAGGGTGGCGTGGCATGAAGCGGGTCATGCGCTTGCCATGCTCCTCGGTACTTCGCGTGGCGCGAGCATCGGGTTCGTGACGGTCGTCCCTCGCGCCGACGGCTCGCTCGGCTTCGTCGCGCCCCTGCCCGACGAGCGCATCAGCCTGACCCGCAGCGACTACGACGAAACCCTGGAAATCTACCTCGCGGGCCGGGCTGCCGAAGAACTCCGCTACGGCGCCGAAGGGGTCAGTGGCGGCGCGTCGAGCGACCTGCGTGGCGCAACCGCGATGGCCGCGCACCTGCTCACCCGGCTGGGACTGGGCGGTCCGCGGCAGCTGCTCTGGCAGGAGGCCTTGCACGATCACCACCGGGCCACGGTGGAGACCATCCTGACCGAGGCCTACGACCGGATCCTCGGCAAGTTGCATTCGCACCGGGACCGGTTGCAGCAACTCGCGCAGACGCTGATCGCCAGGCAGGAACTGACGGGAGACGAGGTGCGCGCGCTGCTGCCGCATTGAATGGCAAAGCCGTAAACTCTCCGCCCCATGTCAGCTGTGCCCGTTCCCGCTGCGGCTGCCGCAGTACCCCTCACCAAGTTCCGCGCGCCACGACTCCGCGCGGACACCGTAGCCCGTCCGGCCCTGCTGCACCGGCTGATCGGGTCCGTCGAATCCAATCCGCTCACGCTCGTCTCGGCGCCCGCCGGCTCGGGCAAGACCACGCTGCTGTCACAACTTGCGGCGTCGCTGCGAGATGCAGCCGGCTGCGCAGTGCAGTGGGTGGCCATCGATGCCGATGACAATGACGCCAATCGCCTGTTCGCCGCGCTGGTGCACGCCGCGCCGCTCGGCCTGACCTGGGAAACCGAACCGCGGGCGTTGATGGCCGGGGTCTCCGGCACGGGACCCCAGACCCGCA
>JANNNQ010000272.1:0-6745 GCA_031398625.1 Pseudomonadota bacterium | reverse complement strand
AGTGTCGTCTTGCCGACGCCCGGAATGTCCTCGATGAGCAGGTGACCGCGCGCGAGCAGGCAGGCCAACCCCAGCCGGATCTGGTGTTCCTTGCCGAGAATGATGCGGTTGAGCTGCGCGACCGTGGTGCCGGTGAGGGCACTCGCATCAGCAGCCGGGATCGGGGCAGGGCTCAGCGGGATTGGGGCTTCCATGGGTTCTCAAGTAACTTCTGGACTCGGCTGACCATAACCTGACCTAACAGGGTGATGCAAAAACCTTTGCAGCGCCCTGATAGCGAGTCAGGGAAGACGCGGCGAAATCGATGAGTTGCGGCTCATTGATTTCGGGAGCCGGTGAAAACCACGCTTCTCGCTGGCTCCAGATGCAAAAGGCCAAGGATGGCCTATTCCATCACGTTGCCAAGGGTTCCCGTCACCTGTTGCATCACAGTTCCCCGAGCCACAGTTTCAGACCGCATCTGGTCGCAACCCCGCGACGCGAGCCGCCTGCTCGTCGATCTGCCCCAGCTCCTTGCGGAACCCGGCTATGCGGGCGTGTTCCTGCTCGACGACGGCAGGCGGCGCATTGGCAGCGAAACTCGGATTCGCGAGCTTCGCTTCGCACTTCGCGAGATCCTGGGCCACCCTGGCCTTGCGCTTCGCCAGACGGGCCAGTTCTGCATCGACGTCGTCAATCAGATCTTCAAGAGGTACATAGAAGGTCTGCCCGTCGATGCTGACCATAGATGACGGCGGAACGATGGATTCATCGTTTACCTCACCAATATCCGTGACGTTCGCAACTGAACGAATCAAGAAGAAGTTTTTGACTAGTTGATCACGAGTGTTTGCAGCTATATGTGCAGTCGCATCAACTTTGAAAAAGAGAGAGACCTTGCGTGACTGCGGCACGTCGAGCTGGCCGCGAATCTGCCGGGGCGCCAGAATGGCCGCCTTGATCGGTGCAATCGCTGCTTCCGCCTCCGGATCGGCCGGAAACTCGGGGCGCGTGGGATAGGCCTCGAGCATGATCGTCTTGCCCTTGCGCCCGGCGAGCGGCGCGACGGCCTGCCACATTTCTTCCGTCACAAAGGGCATCAGCGGATGCAGAAGACGCAGGTACGCTTCGAGTACCTGGACGAGCGTCTGCCGCGCACCGCGCTTCTGGTCTGCCGTGTAACTCTCCAGCTGCATGACCGGCTTCGTGAGTTCCAGGTACCAGTCGCAGTACTCGTACCACGCGAATTCATAGAGTGCCTGCGCGGCCAGGTCGAAACGATACTCGGCAAAGCGCGCGCGGACGTCTTCCAGCGTCTTCCCCAGGCGGGCGCGGATCCAGCGATCTGCCACCGAGAGCTCAAGCGGACCTTCCAGGCCGCAGTCCTGGCCTTCCGTGTTCATCAGCACGAAGCGCGCGGCGTTCCAGAGCTTGTTGCAGAAGTTGCGGTAGCCCTCGACCCGCCCTAGGTCGAAGCGGATGTCACGGCCCATCGTGGCCAGGGCGGCGAACGTGAAGCGCACGGCGTCGGTGCCGAAGGCAGGAATGCCGGCCGGGAACTGCTTGCGAGTGGCCTTCTCGATCCGGTCGCGCAAGTGCGGCTGCATGAGGCCGCTGGTGCGCTTGGCGACCAGGGCTTCAAGGTCGATCCCGTCGATGAGGTCGAGCGGGTCGATGATGTTGCCCTTCGACTTCGACATCTTGTCGCCGTTCTCGTCGCGGATGAGGCCGGTGATGTACACCTCGCGGAACGGCACCTCGCTCGTGAACTTGAGGCCCATCATGATCATGCGGGCGACCCAGAAAAAGATGATGTCGAACCCGGTGACCAGTACGTTCGTCGGGTAGAACGTCTGCAGTTCCGGCGTCTGCTGTGGCCAGCCGAGCGTGGAGAACGGCCAGAGGGCCGACGAGAACCAGGTATCGAGGACATCCTCGTCCTGCTTGAGGGCGACATCCTTGCCATGACGGCTGCGGGCGGCTGCCTGGGCATCGCCTGCATCACGGGCGACATAGATATTCCCGTCCTCGTCGTACCAGGCAGGGATGCGATGCCCCCACCAGAGCTGGCGGCTGATGCACCAGTCCTGGATGTTGTTCATCCACTGGTAGTACGTCTTGCTCCAGTTGTCCGGCACGAAGCGGATGTGCCCGGCCTCCACCGCCTGGATGGCAGGCCCCGCCAGCGGCGCGATCTTCACGTACCACTGGTCCGTCAGCCACGGTTCGAGCACCGCATTGCTGCGATCACCCCGGGGCACCTGCAGCTTGTGATCGTCGATCTTTTCCACCAGCCCCAGTGCCTCGAGGTCCGCGACGATACGCTTGCGCGCCTCGAATCGATCGAGGCCCCGGTAGGCGAGCGGCACTTCGTCGTTGAGCGCAGCGCTCGCGGTGAAGATATTGATGAGCGGCAGGTTGTGGCGCTTGCCGAGTTCGTAGTCGCTGAAGTCATGTCCCGGCGTGATCTTCACGACGCCCGTTCCGAACTCGCGGTCCACATAGTCGTCACCGACAATCGGGACCCGGCGGTCGGTCAGGGGCAAGCGCACCTGCTTGCCGATGAGGTGGCGGTAGCGTTCGTCTTCAGGATGCACGGCGACTGCGGTATCGCCCAGCATGGTCTCCGGCCGCGTGGTCGCAACGACGAGATGTCCCGAGTCATCCGCCAGCGGGTAGCGGAAGTGCCACAGGAAGCCTTTTTCTTCCTCGGCAAGCACTTCGAGATCGGACAGTGCGGTGTGCAGCACGGGGTCCCAGTTGACCAGGCGCTTCCCACGATAGATGAGGCCCTCTTCGAACAGGCTGACGAACACTTCCGTCACGGCTGCCGACAGGCCCGCGTCCATCGTGAAGCGGTCCCGGGACCAGTCGACCGAATTGCCCAGCCGGCGCATCTGCCGGGAGATCGTGCCACCGGAAGCTTCCTTCCATTCCCAGACTTTCCCGAGGAAGGCGTCGCGGCCGATCTCGCGGCGATGGCTGCCCGCCGCATTCAGCTGCCGCTCGACGACCATCTGGGTGGCGATGCCGGCGTGATCCGTGCCGGGCTGCCACAGCGTGTTGTCGCCTTCCATCCGGTGGAAGCGGGTAAGCGCATCCATGAGCGTGTGCTGGAAGGCGTGGCCCATGTGCAGTGTCCCCGTGACATTGGGCGGCGGAATCATGATGCAGTAGGTCGACCCGCTGCCCTGTGGCGCAAACCAGCCTGCGGCTTCCCATTGCTGGTAGAGCCGCTGCTCGATGCTGGCCGGTAGGTACGATTTGTCCATGGTATGACGGGTCGGGAGCCTTCAGACGTTATGGGTTTCAAGCGGCCAGCCCCGCTCGCGATACTGGCGGAAACGGTCGCGTGCGCGTTGCTTGCGTTCCGGGTCGGCTGCGACGACCTCGGCAATCCGCTCGAACTGCTCCGCATCCGCCGGCATCTCGTCCGTCATGTTGACCAGCAGCGTGCGATAGCCCGCCGGCGCGGCTTCCCGGCCGATGAGCGCAGCGATCAGCGGATGGCTGGGCGAGGCAGGACCGGCGATCTCGTGCGGCAGGAATGCGCGATCACTGAACGTCCACAGCACCTCGTCGAGTTGCTGGAGATCCGCCTCGGTGGCGGCCCGCAGGTAAACCTTCTGCCCCTGCTCGAACGCCTGCTCGGTCAGGCGGCAGGCATACCGGTGCTGTGCCGGAACGCCTGGGTCGGCAAGGATGTAGAAATCGACCTTCGGCATTAGCGGTGATTGAGCAGGTAGTCCACGAGAAGCGGTACCGGCCGGCCGGTGCTCGATTTCTGCGACCCGGTGAGATACGCAGTGCCGGCGATATCGAGGTGCGCCCACTGCATTCCTTGAGTGAATTTCGACAGGAAGCAGGCTGCCGTAACCGCGCCGCCTTCACGCCCGCCGACGTTGGCGAGATCGGCGAAATTGCTTTTCAACTGCTCGCCATACTCTTCGGCGATCGGCATGTGCCAGGCGCGGTCATCGGCGCGCTTGCCCGCTGCCGCGAGGGTGGCGGCCAGTTCGTCATTGTTGCTGAACAGGCCAGTCAGGTGAGCACCCAGGGCGATGACGCAGGCGCCGGTGAGGGTTGCGACGTCGATGACGGTCGCAGGCTTGAAGCGGCGCACGTAGGTCAACGCATCGCAGAGGATGAGCCTGCCTTCCGCATCGGTGTTGAGTACTTCAATGGTCTGGCCGGACATGCTGGTGACGATGTCGCCGGGCTTCGTGGCCCGGCCGCTCGGCATGTTCTCGCAGGTGGGAACCACCACCACGAGATTGATCGGCAATTCGAGTTCCGCGACCGCTTTCAACGTGCCGAGGACGCTCGCGGCACCCGCCATGTCGAACTTCATCTCGTCCATGCCCGGGGGCTGCTTCAGCGAGATGCCGCCGGTGTCGAACGTGATGCCCTTGCCGACAAGTGCGATCGGGGCTTTGCTGCGGTCTGCACCGCGATACTCGATGACGATGAGTTTCGCGGGTTCATCCGAGCCCGCGGTAACCGAGAGGAAGGATCCCATCCTGAGTCGCTTGATCTCGGGCTCGCCGAGAACCTGCACTTTCAGCTTGCGGTAGTCGCGGCCCAGGGCCTTGGCCGTGTTGGCAAGATAGGTTGGGGTGCAGACGTTGGCGGGCAGGTTCGCGAGATCGCGGCTCAGGGTCATCCCCTTGAACAGTCCCAGGCCATGATCGAGGCCGCGCTGCGCCGCCGTCCTGCCGCTGCGATCTTTGACCACCAGCCCAAGGCGTTGCAGCGAGGGCTTCGCTGGCTTCTTCGAGGTCTTGAGATCCGGGATCCGGTAGTGGGCCGCACCCGCCACTTCGGCCGCGACCCGACCGCTGTAGTAGTCATCCAGGTCAGTAATGTCTTCCTGCGACAGGAAGCTCAAGGCACTGCGAGCACCAGTGCGGCCAACCGCTGCCAGGGCAGCAGCCAGTGCACGCCGGTACTGTTTGCGACCAAACCCGTTGCGGCTGCCGAGGCCAACGAGCAGCAGGCGTTCGGGGCCGCCCTTGAGCTCGGTGAGCAGCAAGACCTCGCCCAGCTTGCCGGGCAGGTCGCCGCGCCGGGACAGACGCGAGATCCGGCCTGCCAGCTTGCGATCGAAATCCGCCGCAGCCTGCGAGAGTCCACCCTTCTCGTAGGTACCGACGATGGCGCACTCGGTGCGCTGGCCCGCTGCAGAACCGCTGACTGCAAACAATTCCATGTGAAGATCACCTTGAAAGAAGGGACGTGAGACCCGGATCCAGCACCCGCGTCCGGGGACCCAAGGCGAAAAATCTGTTTTCCTTTGCCCCGGAGGTCGCTTAACGTAGCGCCACTCAGGCGAGCGGCTGGCGGCGTTTTCCGCGGGGCCAGCGCTTGAAGTGCGCGCAGTTTACCCGAATCAAGCGCCGGCTCGCGCGCCGTTTGCACCCCCGAGAGGGCCTCTGTTGCTGCGGATTCTCGATCGATATGTCCTGCGCGAAGTGGCGGTCACGTGGCTGGCCGTGACGGGCGTGCTCCTTGTGATCCTGCTGTCCAACCAGCTCGCCCGGGTGCTGGCCCAGGCCGCCGCCAACGAGTTTCCCCGCGGCACGGTGCTCGCGCTACTGCTGCTGACCTCCACGCAGAATCTCACCGTGCTGGTGCCGGTGGGGCTGTTCCTGGCCATCATGCTGTCGCTCGGGCGGCTCTACCAGGAAAGCGAGATGACGGCGATGCAGGCCTGCGGCGTGGGTATCGGCCGGCTGTACCTGCCGATCGGCCTGTTCTCGCTGGTCATCGTCGGGTTCCTGACCTGGCTTGCGTTCCTCGCTGCCCCGGACGCGGCGGCGAGAGCCCAGGAAATCCGGGTCGAGGCGCTGCGGCAGGCCCAGTTCGGCAGCCTTGAGCCCGGCCGCTTCCGCAGTTTCGACGGCGGCGAGATCGTTTTCTACGCCGAACGGGTCGATGCCAACGGCATCCTCTACAACGTGTTCGTCGAGCGGAACACCGGCGAAGGTCTCGAGATCGTCACTGCTGCCCGGGCCGAGCAGCGCGGGGCCGGCGAGGCTGACCAGACCTTCGTCCTTTACGAAGGCGAGCGCTACGAAGGCATGCCCGGCAGCGGCGAGTTCCGGATGATCGAGTTCAGCGAGCACGGCATCCCCATTCGGCTGCCCGGGGTCGAGGCCGGCGCAGGCAGGCGCGAACAACGGCCGACGGCGGCGATCTGGGATTCGCCGGATCCGGCGGACCAGGCGGAACTGCAGCGACGCCTGTCCGTGCCGCTGATGGCGCTGGTGCTCATGGTGCTGGCCATTCCGCTGGCAAAGATCCGGCCGCGGCAGGGCCGCTACGGCAAGATGGGGCTCGCGATCCTCGCGTTCTTCGTCTACGCGAACCTGCTCAGGGCCGCCCAGGTCTGGATCGAGAGAGAGTCCCTGCCTGCAAGCGTCGGAATGTGGTGGGTGCATGGCATCGCGCTCCTCCTCGGACTCTGGCTCCTCTCGCGCGAGTACCCGGCGGGCAGCTGGCGAGCGGCCGGGAGAGTCGCGACATGATCGTGTTGCCCGTCCTGGCCCGTTACCTGGTGCGCGCCGTCCTGGGCTACACGCTCATGGTGATGCTTGTGCTGCTCATCCTGATGAGCCTGTTCCTGTTCATCGGCCAGCAGGACGACATCGGGACGGGCAGCTACGGGCTGGACGATGCCTTCCTCTTCGTCGGCCTCAACCTGCCGCAGTACGCTTTCGAGCTGCTGCCCATCGCGGCGCTGATCGGGGCGTTGCTGGGCCTCGGC
>JANNNQ010000239.1:0-5160 GCA_031398625.1 Pseudomonadota bacterium | reverse complement strand
CGGCGGCGTTTGACAGCTTTGACCATCCGCACATCATGCCAACTTTCTGTCCGTTCTCAATGTGCCTCAGACCCTATGAAAATAGCGCTCACATCGTGATCAGAGCGCTTTTTTTACCCACACCAAATCACGAAGACCCATAAAGACAATGCTCGACACCCAGCCCTCTGCCGATGAAGTTCTCGCACTGATCCGGCCGTTGCAGGATCGGCCCGGGCCGTTGCTCGAAGTGCTGCACGCCGTGCAGGGCGCGTTCGGGTTCATTCCGCCGACCTCCGTGCCAGTCATCGCCACTGCGTTGAACCTCTCGCGTGCCGAAGTGCATGGCGTCATCAGCTTCTATCACTATTTCCGCGAGCGTCCTGCTGGCCACCATGTGGTGCAGGTGTGTCGCGCCGAGTCCTGCCAGGCCATGCAGGGCGAACACCTGGCGAAGCACGTTGAGCGCCGGATGGGTCTCCAATTCGGTGCAACGAGTGCCGATGGCAAGCGTTCACTGGAGCCCGTGTTGTGAACAGGCGTTGAAGTTTGACCAGACTGTTGGCCTAACCGGCGTCAAAGAATGACCAGCCTCAAAGAGGCAGTTCTCGTGGAGAATCGTGCGGTGATTGCGTTCTCACATGGTCAACCTTGGGCGCCGGGAGCTGGTCAACCCTCGACGCCGGTTAACAATCTCAGACACTGCCGGTCACGCTTACCGCAGCAAGCCGTAGACCGCGAGCCTGTCCTGCGTCCCGACGAAGACCTGGCCGCGGTACACGGTCGGAACGGTGAACTTGATGGCCTTGCCGGGCTCGTCGCTCGCGGCGTTGTCGGCGCTGCTGTACAACTCGACTGAGACGTCGTCGGCGGCATGGGCACGCAGGATCGCCGGCGCGCCCGATCCGTTGGTCTGCAGCGTCCACACGATCCCGTTGGTCGTCGCGTTCGCGGAGACCGTCGCCGTCGCGCCGGGCCAGGGGTAACTGGCCGTTGACTGACCCGCTGGCGAGAGGCGGCCGCCGACCAGAGCGAAGGCCCGCAGCCGGTCGTTGGCTGGCGTGATGTAGACCTTGCCGTTGAACCAGGTCGGCGTGCCGAAAATCGAGCACGCGCCCGCACCGCACATGCCGGCGGGGAACGACTGCACGATCTGGCTGTCCGAGCCGACCTGGAACTTGCCCAAGTTGTCGCGATTGAGCAAGTAGACGATGCCCTGCTTGCCAGCGCCCACGACGAGGCGTGGCGCTCCGACCGGTTGATCCGGCAGCAGCATGGCCCCGCCCGAACCCAGGTCGCCGTTGCCCGCGTCCAGCGTGGCCTGATTGTGCGGGGTGAAGTAGTCGCGCACCCCGAGGCCTGCGCCGGCGAGCTTGAGGAAGCTGTTGCCGTAGTTGTTGCCGCCCGAAGCGGCATCGAAGATGCCGTCGCCCGTGACGACGAAAACGTCGCCCGCCACATCGGCCGCCGGCCCGCCGCCGCTCTGCCAGATGCCGCCTTCGGTGCCCGTCGGGCTGGTGCTGAAGGCGGCGCGCAGCTGCAGCGTCCGGGCGTCGTAAGCCAGCAGCCAGCCATTGTCGTTGGCAAAGTTGCAGTACGCACCGAAGGCGATGTAGACCGTGCCGTTGTTCAGCAGCAGCGCAGCGCGCTGGTTCGCGCGCAGGGAGTTGAGCCGCAAGAACCCGGTGCCGTCGTTGGGCGCCGACACACCCGGCACCACCGCCTGGATCAGCCGGCCGCCCGCGACCCGCGCATTGCCGGTGGTGATGTCGAAGGCGTGCAATCGGTGCGTGTGGATGCCGTTCTCCTTGGTCATCGCCACCACGTACAGCGTGCCCGTCACGGGGTCGACCACCGGGGTGCTGGTGATGCCGATCTCCGGTGAGATGTCCGCACATCCGGTGTCGGTGCTCGGCACGGTCGTGATGCCGCGGGCCGGGTCGATCAGACTGCGCTGCCATACCGCGGCCCCGGTTCGCTCGTTGGCATCGAACGCGTAGACGCTGTTGTGCTCGGTGACCACGATCACCAGGTCGCGCAGCCGTCCGGCCACCGGCACGTCGGCGACGAACAGCGGCTGGGCGTAGATGGCGCCGTCGACCACGAACGACGCAAGCTTGCCGAAGGTCACCGCGTTGACCTTGGCGGGCGTGAGCACGGTCTCGCGCAGGTTCTGGCCAGTGCGCGCGTTGTCGTTGTGGTAAGTCAGCATGCCGCGCACGAAGGTCACGGTGACGTAGGCCTGCGCACTGCGCGTGGGATCGGCGACGCTGATGGCGGTGATCGTGTGGCTCGTCTCGCTTGGAGGCGGCGTGTACAGGCCCGCGGCAGAGATCACGCCGCTCTCGGCATTGCCGCCCCGGACACCGTCGACATGCCACGTGACCGCGGCGACGCCGGCGCCGGAAACCTGCGCCGAAAAGGCCTGGGTCTGGATCGTCGAGATCGCCGTCGTCGCCGGCGTGACCTTCACGATCACTGGTACTGCGGGCGCAGGTGCAGGCGCAGGTGCCGGTGCCGGCGCTGGTAAAGGTGCCGGCGAAGGTGCAGGTACAGGTGTCGGCGCAGGTTCAGGTGCAGGTGCAGGTACAGGTGCAGGTGCAGGTACAGGTGCAGGTGCAGGTGCAGAGGCTGCTTGTGCCGGTGCCTCAATCAAAGGGTTGCTGTCACCTCCACCGGAACAACCGGCGATGAATGCGACGAACAACGCTGCAACAGCGCGCGACTTCCTATGTTCGATTCTCGCAGGGTGCATGGCGTGGTTCTCCAGTCGCCTGACACACCGCGGGGGTTGGTAGCCACGCTGATCGATCACGACCATCCGATCGAATGCAGTGTGATCTCCATGCCGGCTTCCGGTCGGTGCGATTGTGCACACACCGAGGATTCAACGGTGCCGTTGAACGTGTTCAGGGGTTGCATTGTCCTGAGCGGCAAGGCCCGGGGACCGGGGCAACGTTGGAAGGGTGCCCGGCACCGCGGGGTTTCCCCCGGATTGGCTTCTGCACCACCCTGTCAAGGCGCCGGCGAAATCCTGAGCAGCGCGCCATCCGCCTCATCGGTCAGGACGTAGAGCAATCCATCCGGGCCCTGCCGTACATCACGAATACGCTGGTGCAGCTCTGTCAACAGCGTTTCGCGGCGCAGTTCTTCCAGCTGGTCGTTGAAAACGATGCGCTCAAGGCCGCCTGTGCGTGGCACTTCGCCTCGCTGGCTGCTGCCCACGAACAAGTTGCCTTTCCATGCGGGGAAGCGGGAGCCGGAATAGAACGTCATGCCGGTCGGGGCAATCGACGGCAACCACACTAGCAGTGGTTGCTCCGTACCCTCGCCGAAGGGCAACGCAGAAATTCTCGGCCCTTCGTAAGCACGGCCAAAGCTGTAGTCGGGCCAGCCATAGTTGCGTCCGGGCAGGATGACATTCGCTTCGTCACCGCCGTTGGGTCCGTATTCAACCGCCAGCAAGGCCCCGGTTGCCGGGTGAAGCGTCAGGCCCAGGGAATCGCGATGACCAAACGAATAGATCTCAGGACGCGCACCCGCTTTGCCGACGAAGGGATTGTCCGCGGGAATGCTGCCATCCGTCTTGACTCGCAACACCTTGCCGTACACCGTGCCAAGATTCTTTGCCTCCTGCGTGAACGGAGCGCCGGTCGTCATGAACAATGTGTCGTTGGGTCCGAATGCCAGCCGCGAACCGCTGCCACCCGCCAGCAATTCACCCACGAGCAGTTCCTTCAGGCCCACCAACCGGGTGCCGTCAAATTTTGCCCGGGCGACAACCACTGAAGTGGGTGGGCGGGTGTTGGGCGCCGCGTTCATGTTCACCAAGCCAGGCTTGTTGTAAGTGAGGTACACGAAGCCGTCGTTGGCGAAATCCGGACCGACCGCCACTTCCTGCAGACCTACACCGAGAGCTGCTGGCAGCGTGGGTGTGCCTTGCACCGGTTCAGCCACGAGTTCCACCTTCTCGCCAGCGCGCGCCACATTCTTCACATGGCGCAAGCGCAATCCACGTTCCGTGACCAGCGCGTCGCCGTTCGGCAGAAACGCAAGACTGAAGGGGCGAGCCAGGCCGCGGACCAACACTTCGACGCGGATCGAGTGTTGCTCGGCCGTATCGAACACGTACGGCTCGTTCGAGACAGCCACTGGCGCAATACCGATAGTAGGTTGCTGGGCAGGCACAGCCTGCGGGGCAATCAGCGTGACGATGGCGGTTAGCAGAAACCTGAAGGGACTGATCCGGACTTTCTTCACGTATTCGCTCTCCATACCAGAACCAGAGGGAAGAATTGGTAGCGCCGTCTCCACGGACGCTTGGTCAAGGAAGAGGGTAAGCTAAATACCGGAAACCACCGCCGTAGTCGAGTAGGGGACGCGTAGTAGGGCGTCGGGGACGTCGGCAGCCCGGCCATGGCATCAGCGTTGGATAAGGAGTATGCGTTGAGTCGAAACCGCTTCTGGCTGGGTTCGGCTGTGCTCGGAGCAGTCGCTGTTGTTGCGTGGTTGTCAGTCAACACGCTTTTGTCGGACGCTTTTTCCGAGGGCCCAACGGAAGGATCCTTTACGGCTGACGGAAAATGCCCCGAGTTCAGGGCAACTTACCGAGACTGCGAAGTCCTCTTTGGAAACCGTGGGCTATCGACACTCAATTCCTTCTATGAAACGTTTGTCGGCGAGGGTGCGTTTGAGATCAATGGCTTTGAGGTGGAGACCCTGTCTGGAGGGCGGTTCAACATCATTGCCCAATCGAACCGGGGCCCGATCAGATCGGAGATCCACACAGATCGTTTGGTCCGCCTCGGTCAGGATAGAGAGAATGAGGCCGTACATCGGACACACCAATCCGCGTTCTGCGACACCGGCAGGATTTACGAGCATCAAGTAGGTTATGTGGACGGGGACCTGAACGTGCAGGACCTCGAGTTTTGGGCCGAACGCGACCAACTTCGATTCCGACTTTTCCAGAATGGTTCGCCGACAGCGGATGTCGTATGCCAGCCGTAAGTGCTTTTTGACCTCATGACTGACAGCTAAGGAGACTCTGAAGAACCGGTCATAAGAGCGAGTTTAGGCGGCGGATTTGAGTCGGGGCATCGGAACGGGCGACTTTGCCGCGTCGATTCGGTGTTGTTGGCTGCCGCATCGTGCGTCTATCGATCTCCACCGGCACCTTTC
>JANNNQ010000216.1:0-1765 GCA_031398625.1 Pseudomonadota bacterium | reverse complement strand
GACGAGGGTGCAGAGGGGTTCGCGACCGCGCTGGCCGGCAAACGCAGCATTCGCTTTCGCGCGGTACTGCGGCTGCTAGTTGAGGCTTGACGAAGCACCCGCGGAACTTTCATTCGCGGATAGCGTTCGTGGACCAAAGGGACCGCGGATGCGATCACTGCTGGACATCACTGACAATTTTCGTCTGCTGCCGCATCTGTTTGCGCTGGCCGTCGCCTATCTGCTGGCGCTGCCGATCGGCTGGAACAGGGAGAAGGAAGAGCGCAGCGCGGGCCTGCGCACCTTTCCGCTCGTGGCGATCGCGACCTGCGGCATCGTCCAGGCGACCGAGCATGTGCTCCAGGGACACCCGGAAGGCACCGCGCGCATCATCGAAGGCCTGATGACCGGCATGGGATTCATCGGCGGCGGCGCGATTTTGAAGAACGACAATTCGGTTTATGGCACGGCGACCGCCGCGAGCCTGTGGGCGACAGGTGCAACGGGAGCGGCGGTCGGGCTCGGCGCCTACGATGTCGCGATCATGATCTCGCTGTTTACGTTTCTGACGCTGTGGCTGCTGGCCCCGTTCAAGCGCGAACCGAAGACGGCGGACGGCGGCGAAAAGAAGTAGAACGGACCGAGCGGACGTTTATCCTTCCGCAAGTGCGGGTAATGCCCGACTGTCCGCCGGGGGCATGTGATGAAGATAATCGGCCTCGCGGTTTCCGCCTTGGCGTTCGTTGCAATTGCGGCCTTGGCCATCACGCCGAGCCGCGCCGAGGTCAATTATCCCTGGTGCGCGGTCTCCTCCGCCAATGGGTTGGGCCAGCCGCTCTGCCATTTTGCGACGCTGGACCAGTGCAGGGCCTTTCTCAACGGCCTGACCGGCGAATGCCGGCCGAACCCTCGCGCTGCTGTATCCGTAGAGACGGGAAAACGCGGTGCACGGTGATGGAGGGAGCAACCAGTCACGTGTCGCTCGCGTCTTTGTTATCGCCGCGGCGTGGCATTTGCGATTCCAAAACGTACTTCAGATAGCGCTGCGCCATCGACTCCCGTGAAGGCGGGCATTTGCTCGCCGCGGTCGGGGAGAGATGGCTAGGCTGCGGACACGATCCGGTTTGCGGATCAGGTCAGGTCCGGCAAATCAGGTGGCGGCTATTGGGCCCCACCATTCAACAAGGGGCATATCATGAAGCCATCGCTGCTTTCGCTGTCCGCCGCCGCGTTCGTCGCGGTTGCCGCAACCGCACTCGCTTCCTCGCCAAGTCGCGCCGAGATCGATTACCCGTGGTGCTCGAGTACTTCGATCGGCCAGCCCGGCATACCGTCCTGTCGCTACGCTACCCTCGAACAGTGCCAGGCTTTCATCTTCGGCCTGAACGGCTCCTGCCAGCGAAATCCCAGCATCGTCTGGCAAGAGCAGCAGATGCGGGCGCCGAAACGCGGCGCAAGGTAAGCGCCATCGCGTGGACTTGGCATGGCCTGGCTCGTCCCGGCCATGCCAATGAGGAAGGCACTGCGTCCGCAAGCGGGATGCCCGGCACCAAAGGCAAGCGATGCGCCGTCGTTCTTCGAACGCTATGGCCGGGCATGACGACGACTACCGAGGATGCGATTTCCCCTCGCTCGCGATCGTCGCCGCAAGCTGCAGCATGGATTGCGTACGCACGCGCAGGTTCGTGCCAAGCTGGTCCTGGTAAACGCTGCGCCACAGCCGCACCGCCAGCCGCGGCCAGAATCCGAGCGGCTCGATCGAGACGGTCAGCGTCATGCGTGTGAT
>JANNNQ010000121.1:0-17598 GCA_031398625.1 Pseudomonadota bacterium | reverse complement strand
CTCGCCGTCGCGAGCGCAGATAGGGTGATCCGAGGATCCCGAGCCATTGTGCTACAGGCCCACGATGGGCCGTTGTGCTACAGGCCCGCGGTGGGAAGTGTACGGACTACGCGCCCAAATAAAAGCCGGCGCTGCATCCTTGAGATGACAGCGCCGGCGAGGAGAACACGTTTCAATCGAAGGGACGGCGCGCTCGCGCCATCCCGAAGCAGGAACCCTCAGGCCCGATCGCAGGGGAGCGGGGTCCACTTGCTGCCATCCGGCAGCTTCTTGTAGCTAGAGCTGGTGATGAATTCCTGACGGAGGTACTTCGGATCGCGAACGACTGTCGTGATGGTCAGCCACTCATCGCCGAAATCGCTGTGGCGGTTCCAGTACTCGAGTATGACTGCGTCCTCACTGACAGGAATTCCGTTACGACGCAGGTACTGCGCGCTCAGGTTGCCGGTGGCGGCCTCCAGCGTGCTGACATTCCAGCGGGCTACCGTGTTTCCCTGCAGCGAGCGGGGACCGGTAGCCGGACCCGGCTGCAGGGGAGCCAGCGTCGCCAGCGCGGCGGGTGCACCTGGGGCCTGACCCGCGACTACGGCGGGACCGGCGGCCGATGGAAACCGCAGCAGACGCGTCTGCTGCCCGTGATCCGTTTCGACCTTGAGGGTCGTGTCATTGTCCCAGCCAATCCGGAGGCGGGTGGGCATGCGCATGATGCCGGCTGCGCCAAAGGGCTTGCACTGATCCCCCGCAGCAGCGTCCTTGGCGGGATCCCACTCGTTGGCGACTTTCGTGCCTTCCGGGTTCAGCGGGACGCTTGCGATGTCTCCCTTCGCAGGCGTGACCATGCGCCACCGCCAGTCTTCGGTGACGACCGCCGTCCAATAGCCCGTCAGGTCGAACGGTGCTGCCTCGCGAGGACTCCTGGCTGGCGCCGGGGCCTGTCCGGCCTCCGCCTCATTCGCCGTCATTCCCCCGAGGGACAGTACCGCCATCACCATGAGCACAGGCGAAGTGCGCTTTACCATCCGGAATGTCATTGTCTGTTTCTCCACCGAATTTTCTGTATCCAAGCGATGCTTCAGGCAGGCAGCGGGGCAAAGGCGCAGCCGCTGCGCCTTGCCCGCTGGCCGTCAAGCCTTCTCAGTCGAAGTCGCCGCCCCATTCCCAGCCGTCAGACGGCCGCGTGATGTGCACGAGGCGCACCCGATGGTCGGCCGGATTGCGGCCGGGCTGGCCCTTCACGATCACCTTGTCGCCGGGCTTCAGCGTGTCCTTGCTGACGTTGCCGTCACGAGCCAGGGCAGCGCCGCCGCCCCACTCCACCGCCCAACGCTGCATCTTTCCATCCTTGTCCGGCGCCATCACGTGGATGAACGCGTGCGGGTTCCGGAACAGGAACTGCACCACCTCGCCTTCGATCTGCATTTCCTGGTCGACGTGATAGGTCGCCGGGAACGAGTGGTGCGCATAGGCAGGCACGCCAGCGACCACAGCGCCGGCGACCAGCGCCGACAGCCACTTTGCCTTAACTGATTGCATGAAAGTTCTCCTCAAAATTCCAGACATCATCATCGTTCTGCTCGCTGCCCTGACTCTTGGTGTCGAATAGCCGGTCAGGTGCGCGGGCGTTTATGGCTCAAGCCCCTTCCTTGAGATCGTTGTAGACGATTTCGATGAAACGGTCCGTCGAACCCGGGCCGGTGCCCGCGCCATATCGGGGATCGTAGTCGATCGTCGGTTTCGCGGCCCTGACCTGCTCCAGCGTCAGCCCGCGATCCACCATGTCCTTGATGCGGTCGCGGATGATGGTGACCATGTCGCGGTACTCGGCCACATCCGCCTCGTCGGACAGGCGGCCGTGACCGGGGATGACCATCGTGCCGCCTTCCTGGCGGTCCTTCGGGATGGTGATCTCCAGGATGTGGTTCAGTGCGTTGATCACGCCATTGATGTGGCCACCGCGCAGCTTGTCGATCACGGGGTAGTTGTTGGTGTTGTACACGTCGCCGGTGCTCAGCACGTCGGAGCGGCGGAAATACACCATCGTGTCGCCGTCGGTGTGCGCGTTCGGCTCATGGAACAGGCGGATCGATTCGCCGTTGAAGAACAGGTCCTTGAACTCGGAGATGTACGTCACGGAAGGCAGCGAGTCGGACGGGGCCGGCGGCTGGTTGCCGATCTGCTGCTCCATGCGCATCAGGACGTTTTCGTGGGCAAGGACGGTGGCTGTCGCACCTGCTGGTGCCAGTCCGCCCTGGCCCTGAGCGGCGACGGCAAGAGGACCCATCATGTTGCCGCCAGCGACCGATGCGCCCGCCTTGGCGAAGTTGGCGTTGCCGCCGGTGTGGTCGCCATGAGCATGCGTGTTGATCACGTAGCGCAGGGGGCCCTTCGAAATCCTGCGGATTTCGGTGAGGATCTTTTCCGACAGCGGCGCAAACTGCGTGTCCACCACGAGCACACCGTCTTCACCGACCTGGAGGGTGATGTTCCCGCCCGCACCCACCAGCATGTAGAGGTTCTCGCGAACCGGCAGCACGTTGATCTGCACGTTGTCGAAGTTCTGCGCGGGCGGAGCCGGAGGAGCATTGCGCGGCTGCCCAGCCATGGCCAGCGACGCGGTGCCCAGAATGGCGGCAACGGCAAGCGCTGCAATCCTGACCTGTTTGAATGTTGTCCTGTTCATGCTCATACCTTTAAGGCTCCCCCGGTTCACACAATCTTGATCAAGCACGGAGTGCTTGCAGTCGGAAATCCTGCCGATGCCCTGTCGGCGCTAGCGCTGCGCACCGGCCGCGAGCGCCTTCTCCATGAATTCCGGATACATGGTCTGGGCTCCCCCCATCACCGCTTCGTGCGAGAGCTGGTAGCGCTCTGCATACTCCCACTGGAAGGGGTGCTTTCCAGGAAGGTAGCTGGGTACGTAACCGCGCACCTGGCCAACGACTTCCACCACTGGATCGCAAGGATAGGCGGCAATGCTGCGGCGATTGTCCAGTTCGTAATCCGAGCTGCGGATGAATGACTCCGTCAGGTAGACCGGATCGGTAATCACCGCGACTACCGTCAGCACGTCGCCATGCCGCAGGTAGTGCTCGCGGAATGTGGCCCTGTCGCTGCGCGAGAGTCCGTTGCGACGCACATAGGCCTCTTTCAGATGCGTGGTCTCCACGGTAAGCACATCGCCCTCCCACTGGCCGAGCGAGAATCCCTGAAAGGTGTGCGCCGCATAGGCAGGCGGGCGCTCGCGACCATCCATCCAGATGGTGCGCTCTGCAGCCTGCCACTCCTTCCGCAGGTGCCAGGCAATCGTCTGCTGGGTGGTCGAATCAACTTCGCGCGCGATGCGGGAATTGGAGAACCGCGTGTAGTAGTCCGAAGGATGCGGACGGCACTGGTACTCCTCGAGCGTCAGGATGGAAGGATCCCAGCTCAAGCCACGCTGGCGATTGGCTTCGTTGATCGGAATCCCGTGGTACTCGACCATGTCGGGGCCGGGAATACGCTCCGGGATATCCTCGTGAAACCGGGCTGCCCACATGCCGGACAGGTCGATCTCCGCGAAGGCCGGGGCGCTCGCAAGCAGCAACATGGCAGCGGCAAGTTTGGTGCGGTTACGCATAACGTTCTCTTGAATCGACCCCTGCGAAACGTGTTGAAGTCCGTCCCTGCAGACGGCTCCCCTTTTTTCCATACTGCTCCATGAAGCAGCGCCAGCAGCATCCTGCTTGACCGTCCACGACAGGTTTTCCGCTACCTCTTGAGGTTGCAAAAAAACCTTGCAGGGACTACCTGCTGCAGCACTCGAGAACCTTGTGAGTGTTCTCTACCCCCAAGCCGGTCGTCGCTTCAGCATCTGCGAGCCGGACGGCGATCGTTTTCATGATGCGTATGAGATTTTCGCATGGTACGTCAGCGGTCGAGAGCGTGTCGACATGGGCCTTGCGACTTTCGTGTAAAGAAATGTAATTCCACAGGTCGATGCAATTGGAATCCCAAATTACTTTGCAATGCAATGCGGCCCCGGGAGAGAGCGCTTCATATCGACAGTGCCAACGCCCGTGAGTATAAAGACGCCTCGCAAAATCCATACCGTTCCCGCGTCGGCCACGGCGCCCAAGCCGGAGACTTCCACGTCCATGGACCCCTTCATTCTGGATCTGCCGAGAATGCGCGTCGTGTTCGGGCCCGGACGCCGCAACCTGATCAAACAGGAAGTCGAGGCACTGGGCTTGAAGCGGGTGTTGGTCATTGCCGATCCGATTCATGTGGGGACGGCCACTGCCCTTGCCGACCTGCTGGGTCCCTTGAGCGCCGGCGTCTACGACCAGGTCGCGGTGCACGTCCCCGTGGAAATTGCCGACGCAGGCAAGGCGAAGATCAAGGCCGTCGGAGCCGACGGCTGCGTGAGCTTGGGGGGCGGTTCGTCCATCGGGCTTGCCAAGGCCATCGCCCTCGACACGGGCCTGCCAATCATCGCGATTCCAACGACTTATGCGGGTTCGGAGATGACTCCGGTCTGGGGCCTGACTGCCGGCAGCCTCAAGCGGACGGGCAAGGACCCGAAGGTTCAGCCCAAGTCGGTCATCTACGACCCTGAACTGCTGACGAGCCTCCCTCCCAAGATCGCCGGGCCCAGCGGCATCAACGCGATGGCGCACTGCGTGGAGGGCCTGTACGCCGAGAACAAGACTCCGTTGATGTCGAACCTGGCGCAGGAAGGCATCCGGGCCATGGCAGAAGCCCTGCCGCTGGTCGTGAAGAACCCGAAGGATCTCGATGCCCAGGGCGGCGCCCTTTATGGAGCATGGATGGGCGGGGTCGTGCTCGGATCGGTGGGGATGGCTTTACACCACAAGCTGTGCCACACGCTCGGCGGCACGTTCAACCTGCCGCATGCGGAAACCCATGCCGTCGTCCTTCCTTACGCCACCGCCTTCAACATCGAATCCGCCCCGGACGCCAAGCGACGCCTGACCGCTGCGCTCGGCACGCCAAACGTGGCCAGCGCCCTGCATGCCCTCGGCCAGGCAGTCGGGGCGCCGGCGTCGCTCAAGGCATTGGGGCTGACCCAGCAGGACCTCGATAAGACTGCCGATCTCGCCGTGCAGACGCCCTATTTCAATCCTCGCCCGCTGACCCGGGAAGGCATCCGCCAGCTGCTCGAGGACGCCTACCAGGGCGTGACGCCGCGCCCTTGAACCATCCTGCTGTTGCGCCGCAAAATCACCGGGCCTTGTTTCAGTCAGCGCCAGGCGATCTCCACAGCCATTCGATTTTCCATATTGATGGACATGCCTGGTCGAATCGGCGGAACCGCCCAGGCTGCGCGTCAAGCAACTCGAGCACGACGCGCTCGGGGAACCCAGTCCAAGGGCCTCGCCGGTCGGAAAGTGCGGCCAGAGAGTTTGTGTTCGAGCTCTCGGCCCGCTTAAGATTGGTGACCTGTTTTCATGATGACGGTAACTCCGGTTCATGATGATTTTCCGTGACCCCGCCGTTGAAGGGCGGAGCCGGCCAAATATAAAGAAAGAGATCAAGCTCTTGAGGATGCGTGATGAGTGAATTCCAGACTGTTTTCGGCTCCCTGAACGACTATACGAAGGGCGAACTCAAGATCATCAACGATGATCCGAAGAACTACGTCTTCTCGAACATCTTCGAGGTTGCTTCGAAGTCGAAGCCCTACGAGCGGGTAGTGGTGGCCATCAACCTTGAGTACGTGATCGAAACCGTACGCGCGGAAGGTGTATCCGAATGGTTTGCGGTTGCCCACGACGAGTTCGCCATCGTAATGGATGGAGAGGTCCGGGTGGATCTCGTCAAGCTCGACAATCCCGCGGCCGTGGTCGCTGCCGACAAGCAGGGCGCGGTCAAGCTCAAGGGCGAGCCGGTCGGCAAGAAGATGGGCTACATCATCTGCAAACGCGGGCACCAGGCCCTGCTGCCTGCAGGTGCCGCGTATCGCTTCACCGCCCAGAAGACCGGGGTCATGATGGTCCAGACGATGCTGGGTGACCTCTCGGTGCAAAAATGGGCGGATATCTGTTACAAGTAATGGCATTGGCGTGACCCGTATCGACGGAAAGTCGCGCAACGATTCCGGAGGAAGAAATCAATGAGTGCAGCAGCAAAAGTCGACGTCCAGGCGTCACCGCCCAGCAACCAGACCGGTTACCGGACCTTCAAGCTCGGCAGTTTCACCATCAGCCGCGACGAGTATTTCGTGCATGTCTCCTGGCCCGCGAAGGGACAGCAGATGAAGCACCTGATGCCGGCGGATGCGTTCCTGCGTGCCATGATGCGGGACGTCGCGTGGGGCTTCTTCTACGGCTGGGTCAACTTCGATGGCATGATCGGCACGCGCAACAAGTACGGCCAGGTCGAGTTCTACGCCGGCCGCTACGCTCCGGCCTATCATGACAAGGGCCTGTCGCTGGTCGAGACCTTCGACACGCCGCTGATCATGGCGACCTTCAAGGCCATCCTGGCCGATTACACGAATGACGGTTTCGATCCCTTCGCGGCACCCGACGAGACGGGCAAGAGCTGGGTAGGCAAGAAGAATGGGTCGAACCTCGAAGCCATCGAGCGTCAGCGCCAGGCGTGCAAGCGCATGCCCGGCCTCCCCGGTGACGCCGAGCTGCGCCAGGACTCAAACGGCTATCCGGTGAACCGCGCATTTGCCGACGTGGCCCAGGACATGCCTGAAGTGCATGCCGAGAAGGGCTTCGAAGGGGACGTGCATGCAATGAACCTGTTCGCTTACCTGTCGCGTTCGGACGTCACGTGGAATCCTTCGGTCACTTCCGTCTGCGGCCGCAGCCTCTGCTGCCCGACCACCGAGGAATACATCCTGCCGATCAAGCACGGCAACGACCGCGTCGAATGGTTCGTGCAGCTCTCGGACGAAATCGAATGGGAAGTCGAGGACAAGCTCACCGGCTCGCCTCGCGCCAAGGCGATCATGAAGGCGGGTGACGTGGCCTGCATGCCGGCGAACATCCGCCACCAGGGCTTCTCGAAGAAGCGCTCCATGCTGCTCGTGTGGGAAAACGCAACTCCCGAGCTGCCGGACATGTACGAAAGCGGTGAACTGCCCCCGTACCCCGTGAACTTCTGATCGGGCTCCTTCCAGGACGCAAGCGACAAGTGGCGGCCAACGGGCCGCCACTTTTTTTACCCTCTTGCCGCCCCCATTGAAGCGATGGCGGCATCCTCTCGACGGTAGAAGTGACTCAAATGAAACTGCAAACGAAACTGTTCATCGGTGGTGAATTCGTCGATGCGGCGGATGGCGCCACCTTCCCGACCGTGAATCCCTTCACGGGCGAGACGATCGCCCAGGTCGCGGAAGCGAAGGTGGCCGATGTCGAAAAGGCTGTCGCCGCCGCCCGCAAGGCGTTTCCGGCCTGGCGCGACATGGCCGCCATGCAGCGTGGCCGCCTCCTTCTCAAGCTGGCGGATGCGATCGAAGCCAATGCCGAGGAACTCGCGCAGATCGAATCGCTCGATACCGGCCATCCCCTGCGCGACAGCAGGGGCCTCGACGTGCCACGTACCGCCGTGACTTTCAGGTACTTCGGCGGCATGGCCGACAAGTACCAGGGCAGCGTGGTGCCCGTTGAGCAGGGCTTCCTCAATTACGTGCTGCGCGAACCGCTCGGCGTGGTCGGACAGGTCGTGCCCTGGAACTTCCCGCTCATGTTCACGAGCTGGAAGATGGGACCCGCCCTCGCCGCCGGCAACACCATCGTCATGAAGCCGGCCGAGATCACTCCCTTGAGCTCGCTCAAGATCGCCGAACTCATGGCGCAGGTCGGCATTCCCCCCGGCGTCGTCAATATCCTGCCGGGCCATGGCTCGATTGCGGGCCAGCACCTGGCCGAACACATGGATGTGCAGAAGATCTGCTTCACCGGCTCGACCGCCGTCGGCCGGAAGATCGTGCAGGCTTCGTCCACCAACCTGAAGCGCGTGCAGCTCGAGCTCGGTGGCAAGGGCGCCAACATCGTCTTTGCCGATGCCAACATCAAGGCAGCCATCAACGGCAGCGCCTTTGCGATTTTCCACAACCAGGGCCAGGCCTGCATCGCGGGCTCGCGGCTGGTCCTGCACAAGCAGATCGCCGACGAGTTCCTGGAGGGTTTCATCCGGCTGGCGAAATCGATCAAGCTCGGCAATCCGCTCGACCCGCAGACGGAGATGGGCCCGCTCACCTCCAAGATGCACCAGCAGCGCGTGCTCAACTACTGCAAGATCGCGCAGCAGGAAGGCGGCGAGATCCTGACGGGCGGCAGGCAGCCTGACGCTCCGGAGCTGGCGAACGGCTTCTTCGTCGAGCCCACCGTCGTCAGGGCGCAGCCGCAGGACCGCATCTGCCAGGAAGAAGTGTTCGGGCCGTTCGTTTCGGTCAACACCTTCGAATCGGACGAGGAAGCCATCCAGATCGCCAATTCGACGGAGTACGGGCTGGGTGGCGGCTTGTGGACGACCAACTTGCAGCGCGCCCACAAGATCGCCGCATCGATGAAGTCCGGCATGGTGTGGATCAACTGCTACAAGCGCGTGAACCCGGGTTCGCCGTTCGGCGGCGTGGGCAGCTCCGGTTACGGTCGCGAAATGGGCTTCGAGGCCATGCACGACTACACCGATGCAAAGTCCGTCTGGATCAACGTCGACGCACAGATTCCGCCCCACTATCCGCGGTGAACCATGCCCTCCTGGCGGGATCATCCGAATGCCCCCGTACCAGGGTCGGCGTTGTGTACGGCAGACGCCATTCCAGATGGCTCGGCGCTCGAGGTCACCTTCGGCGAAGGGTTCAGGAAGCTGCGCCTGATCGCGATGCGCGACGGCGCAGCAGTCTGGGCCTACGTGAACAGCTGTCCGCATTTTTCCCTGCCGCTCAATGCGAAACCGCAGACGTTCCTGATCTCGGACCGCAACCAGGTCATGTGTGCGTTCCACTGCGCGATCTTCCGCTTTGAAGACGGCATGTGCATCGACGGGCCGGCGGTGGGCATGGGCCTCGAACCGGTACCCATAGAGGTGATTGACGGCCAGGTCCTGCTGAAAGCAGCCTGACCAAGGAAACCCGATGCCCGAAGCAGTGATCGAGCGCGAGAGCCGGGAAGATAGGCTGCTGCAGGCAGTGCCGGACACGACGGCCAGCGCCCGCTCCGTCTTCGGGATAGACAGCGACATCGCCGTACCGGCCTTCAGCCAGCGCTCGGAGCATGTTCCCGAGATCGACGCGGCGTACCGTTTCGATCGCGACACGACGCTGGCCATTCTTGCCGGCTTCGCCCACAACCGGCGCGTGCTCGTGCAGGGCTATCACGGCACCGGCAAGTCGACGCATATCGAGCAGATTGCCGCGCGCCTGAACTGGCCGTGCATCCGCGTCAACCTGGACAGCCACGTGAGCCGCATCGACCTCATCGGCAAGGATGCGATTGCGCTGCGCGACGGCCAGCAGGTCACGGAGTTCCGCGAAGGCATCCTGCCCTGGGCGTTGCAACGCGCGGTCGCCCTCATATTCGACGAGTACGATGCGGGACGTCCCGACGTCATGTTCGTGCTGCAGCGGGTGCTGGAAGCCCAAGGGAAGCTGACCCTGCTGGACCAGAGCCGCGTCATCCGGCCCCACCCTGCATTCCGCCTGTTTGCCACCGCGAACACCGTGGGACTGGGCGACGCGAGCGGGTTGTACCAGGGCACGCAGACAATCAACCAGGGCCAGATGGATCGCTGGAACATCGTCGCCACGCTGAACTATCTCGCACCGGAAGCGGAAGTCGAGATCGTCCTCGCGCGTGTGGCGGCATTCGCCGATGAAGAAGGCCGCAAGACCGTGCATCGGATGGTGGCACTTGCAGGCCTCACCAGGACTGCCTTCATGTCGGGTGAACTCTCGACGGTCATGTCGCCCCGCACGGTGATCAACTGGGCGGAAAACGCCCTCATCTTCGGACGCACCGAGTACGCGTTCCGCCTCGCCTTCCTCAACAAGTGCGACGAAGCCGAGCGCCCGATCATCGCGGAGTTCTACCAGCGCTGCTTCGGCATCGACCTCGTCGAAGCAGCCATTCCCCGCAAGTAGTCAGCGCCGTACAGTGAGCGGAACACGCAAGACGCCGGGCGATCAGCTGCGGCGCGTGTCGTCCGCCGTCCTGAAGGCGCTGGCGCTGCGGCCGGATGCTCCACCGGCGCTCGAAGCTCCCACCCAGGCCGTCCCCGGGGGAGCTGCACTCCTGCAGGCGACGCCCGCCAACCCTTCTGTACTGGAACTGGCTCGCTGGCGCGGTTCGATCGATGCCCTCGGATTGCGCACGCGTCTCACCGACAGCCGGACCTTCCAGCGCCACGCTCCCGTGCCACCGCTCCAGTACCGGCTCTACAGCCTGCTCGAGCAGGGACGGGTCGAAGCACTGGGGTCCCGGCACATGGTGGGAGTGCAGCAGGATCTCGCAGCGCTCCAGCGACCCTGGCGCGTCAGTCTCGGGCGGCCATTGCAACCGGAGGCCGCGCAAGCCGAGGAACTCATCAGGACGATTGCCGACATCGCCCGCTACCGCATCGGCGCACCGCTGCCTGCGGAGCGTATCGATACCCTTGCCCGGGACTGGCGAAGCGGCATCGATTCAGCAACCGCACACGCGATCGACGGCTTGCAGCCGCTTTTGTCCAGCCAGGAGGCCTTCGCCAGCCAGTCGCTCTCCGTCATCCGGCTGCTCGCGCTGGAGCCCGTCGCCGCGCCGCCCGAGCCGGACCCAGGCGAGCCGTCGCGCGAGGCAAAGCAAGAGACGCGGCAGCCCGAGCCCTCACCTGCGACTGAAGCAACGGAAGATGAGTGGGATCCCTTGAGGGGCGTGAAGCTGCGTGAATCCCGCGCCGAGCCGGTTGCCCTCGCGAAGAACGAAATCCCGCCCGCTGTCGGCTATCACGCCTATACCACCGCGTTCGATAGCGTTACCGCAGCCGAGCACCTGTGCAGCGAAGAGGAGATGATCCGCCTGCGCCACAAGCTGGACGAGCAGCTCGCGGGGAAGACGGACAGCGTGGCGCGCTGGGCGCACCGCTTGCAGCGACACCTTCTGGCGCTGCAGACCCGCTCGTGGCAGTTCGACCTGGAGGAGGGCCTGCTCGACACCAGCCGCCTGACCCGCGTGGTCACGCACCCGCTTGAATCGCTGGCGTTCAAGCAGGAAACGGAGATCCGCTTTCCCGATACCGTGGTCACCGTGCTCATCGACAACTCGGGTTCCATGCGTGGCTGGCCGATCGCGATGGCAGCGATGTGCGCGGAGATCCTGGGAACCGTGCTCGAACGGTGCGGTGTCAAATCGGAAATCCTCGGCTTCACGACCAGCGCCTGGCGGGGTGGCCAGTCCCGGCAACAATGGATGGCGAACCAGAGGCCGGAGAATCCCGGTCGCCTGACGGACCTCAAGCACATCGTCTACAAGAGCGCGGACGCTCCCTGGCGGCGGACGCGGCGCAACCTCGGACTCATGCTGCAGGACAACCTGCTGAAGGAAAACATCGACGGCGAGGCCTTGCTCTGGGCCCACGAGCGACTGCTTGCCCGCCCCGAGCCGCGACGCATCCTGATGGTCATCTCTGACGGCGCACCGGTCGACGATGCCACGCTCGCCGTGAACGACCCCTCCTACCTGGAACGTCATCTCCTCATGGTGATCCGCTGGATCGAACAGCGCTCGCCGGTCGAGTTGTTCGCGATCGGCATCGGGCATGACGTTACCCGCTACTACAGCCGGTCCATTACGCTGGCCACTCCCGACGAACTGGGAGAAGCCATCGTCGCGCAGCTCACCGCCCTGTTCGACTCCGCCGGGTAGGACAACTCCCGACCTCTCGTGGCTTGGCAGCGGCAAGCCTCGCGTGTACCTTGGCTCGCCTCTTGGGGCTGGCATCCTTGCGCATCCGACGATTTTCAGGGGGAGCAGATGGTCATTCGGCACGTGGTGATGTGGAAGCTGTACGACTTCGCAGGCGTGACGGGCAACAAGGCCACCATGGATGCGCTGCAAAAATGCATCGCGGCCATGCGCACGGAGGTGCCGGGACTGCTCCGGATCGACATGGGCGTGGACAAGTCACGCACACCGGACTCCGCCGATCTCGTGCTGTTCTCCGAGTTCGCCAGCTGGGCCGAGCTCGATGCCTACCAGGGCCATCCGCTGCACGACGAGTTCAGGAAACTGCTCGGCCCCCTGCGCAGCGAACGCCGGCTCGGGGATTACGAGATCTGAAAGACAACAGATGATTTGCCTTGGGGGGGATGCAATGAACGACACTCCGGATAACGATGCTGCAGCCGATGACGTCGCCGCAGCCGGCATGACGCGCCGCGAGTTCCTCGGCCACACGACCACCCTGACCGCCGTGGGCCTGACCGTGGGCAACCTGCTCGCGGAATCTGCAATGGCTGCAGCACCCGCCCGCACGGGACGCAGTGCTGCCGATCCGGTGCTGGATCTCGCCGAATGGAGTTACTTCTGGGTGGGTGTCGAGCGCGCCCAGCTCGCCATGGGCACCTATGTCACCGGCAAGCAGATGTATGTCGAGTACTGGGTGCCCCGCGAGGTCAGGCATCCGTATCCGATCGTGCTCGTGCACGGCGGTGGCGGGCAGGGTCTCGACTGGATGGGCACGCCGGATGGCCGTCGTGGCTGGGCCCAGGTGCTGCTCGAACAGGGCTACCGCGTGTATGTCGTGGATCGTCCCGGCCACGGGCGCTCGCCCCTGCATCCGGAAACACACCGGGCCTTTGCGCCGCAGGCCGGCACGCTGGACAACATCTCGGGCCGTTTCACGCCGCCCAATCCGACGGCGACCGCTGCGCCGCTCGCGTATCAGCATCTGCACAACCAGTGGGTGGGGGAAGGCACGGTAGGTTCAGTCGATCTCGACCAGTTCGTCGCGTCACAGGGCGGGTCGTATGTCTTCATCCCGCCTGCTCCGGGCGCTGCTCCGGGAGGCCCGGCCGCTGCTGGACAAGGTCCTGCACCCGCTGCTCCGAACGAGGCCAACATCCTCGCGCACACCGCCTGGCGTGAACGCGGTGCGATGCTGCTCGACAAGATCGGACCCGCAGTGATCATGACCCACTCGGCGGGCGGACCCTTCGGGTGGCTCGTTGCCGAAGCCCGTCCCAACCTGGTGAAAGGCATCGTGGCCATCGAAGGCGGTGGCCAGCCCTTCGCCGGCGCCAACATCTGGGGGATGTCGACCCTCCCCGTCGCGTTCGATCCTCCTGTTCGCGATCCTGCCGAGATCAAGACCCGCCTCGTGCCCTCCCCCGAACCGGGTGTGCAGCCGTATCGCCTGCAGGAAGAGCCGGCACGCAAGCTCAGGAACCTTGCGAACATCCCGATCGTCATCGTCACTGCCGAAGGCTCGTTCGCGTCGCCCGGCAATCCCGGTGCGATTGCCTACTTCAGGCAGGCTGGAGTGCAGGCGGAGGAAATGCGGCTCGCGCAGAAAGGCGTGCACGGCAATGGCCACATGATGATGGTGGAGCGCAATCATCGCGAGGTGTTGAAGCCCATCACCGACTGGATCAGCGCCAATGTCGAGCAGGGCGTGGCGATTCCCCCGGCACGCACTGGCGAAACGGCGCTGCGGCTCGCGAACCAGAATTTCTTCTGGGCCAAGCCCGAGCGCAAGAAGCTGCCGTACGGCACGATCCTCACCGGACAGATGTATGTGCAGGAAATGATCCCGGCGCAGGTTCGCCACGAGCTGCCGATCGTGCTCGTCCACGGCGGTACCGGCCAGATGCTGCATTACATGGGCACGGGCGACGGCCAGGCAGGCTGGGCGCATTACTACCTGCAGGCCGGCTACAAGGTCTATCTCGTCGACCGTCCGGGTCACGGCCGTTCTCCCTATCATCCGGATGCGCTCGGCGCGATCGGCAACAACATCCCCTACGAGGCCATCGTCGGTGATTTCCGTCGCGTGGCGAGTGGACCCAACCGCCGCTGGTCGGGCACGGGAGAGATCGGCGATCCGCTGCTCGACCAGTTCATGGCGAGCCAGAACGGCGCGCCGCAGGACCTCGCGTTCGCACACAGCCTGTGGGCCAGCCGTGGCGCCGACCTGCTCGACCGTATCGGTCCTGCCGTCATCCAGGTACATTCGGCAGGGGGGCCTTTCGGCTATCTCGTCGCGAACGAGCGACCGAAGCTGGTAAAAGGCATCGTGAACTTCGAAGGCGCCGGCGTGCCCTTCTCGGGCAACACGCCCTGGGGCGTGACCGCTGCCCCGCTCGCCTACGATCCGCCGGTTGCCGATCCGAAGGAATTTGTGCTGCAGGACCTGCCCTCGCCCATGCCGGGTGCGCAGCCATATAAACTGCAGGCAGACAGCAGCGTGCGGAAACTGAAGAACCTGCAGGGCATCCCGATGGCCTTCGTCACGGCGGAAAACACACGTTTCCTGCAAGGCACGGGCCAGGTCGCCTGGCTCAAGCAGGCCGGCTGCACGGTGGAACACCTGCAGTTCAAGGACCTCGGCATCCTCGGCAACGGCCACTTCATGATGCTCGAGGACAACCGCAAGCAGGCGTTCGATGTCATCCAGGG
The DNA here is from genome assembly GCA_031398625.1 of Pseudomonadota bacterium. Classification (GTDB taxonomy): domain Bacteria; phylum Pseudomonadota; class Gammaproteobacteria; order Steroidobacterales; family Steroidobacteraceae; genus CAIUGU01. Next base: position 2,989 of record JANNNQ010000121.1, on the reverse strand, counting down.
CTGGATTGCGAAGAACGTGAAGGTGTAGGAAGGCTACAGGCTACCGGCTGCGCGCACGGAGACCCTGGCCAGCGCCCGGGCCGCACAACGCGCAGCCCGGATACCGAGGGAACTGACATGGCACAAGTCGAACAGGGGGCGGGCACCACCGCGATGCGGCTCGCCGACCAGGGTTTTTTCTGGGTCGGCGTGGAACGCAAGAAGACCGACTACGGGACGATTGCGAGCGGCCAGATGTACGTCCAGTACCTGATCCCCGCTGCGGTCACCCAGCCTTTTCCCGTCGTTCTGGTCCATGGTGGTGGCGGCCAGGGCACTCACTACTTCGGTCCGGGTAACGGCGCGCCAGGCTGGGCGCACTACTTCGTGCAACAGGGCTATCGCACCTACATCGTCGATCGCCCTGGCCACGGCCGCGCTCCCTATCATCCGGACGCCTTGGGTCCGATGGCACCGGTGCCAACCCTGGAAGGAGTGGCGGGCGATTTCGAAGCGGCGGCCACCAGCGCAGAACGTCGCTGGCCGGGAACCGGCACCATCGGCGATCCCCTGCTCGACCAGTTCCAGGCTGGCCAGAACGCGGCGCTGCAGAATCAGTCGCTGGCTCATTCGCTGTGGGCGAGTCGCGGTGCCGAACTGCTGGACCGCATCGGTGCGGCAATTGTCGTCGTGCATTCCGCAGGCGGTCCCTTTGCATGGGTCGTAGCCGACCAGCGACCCAGCCTCGTGAAGGCGATCGTGGCAGTCGAGCCCGCAGGTCCCCCCTTCGGTGCGCTGACGTGGGGACTGAGTGCAAGCCCCGTGGCGTACGACCCTCCTGCCAGCGACGCCCGTGAACTCGCAACGCGGGATGTCCCTGCAGGCAACGGCCTGCCCGCCTACAAGTTGCAGGCCGATCCGCCTCGCAAACTCAAGAACCTGCAGGGCATCCCGATCAGCTTCGTACTGGGCGAAAGTTCACCACGCCACCGGCAGACCGATCCGCCTTCGGTCGAGTTCCTGCGCCAGGCAGGCTGCACTGTCGACTTCATCCGGCTGGAAGACAGGGGCATTCGCGGCAACGGCCATTTCATGATGCTGGAAACCAACCGCCGCGAAGTCTTCGACGTGATTCACGGGTGGATTGCATCGAAGGCGCGCGCATGAACGGAGAACAGGTCATGACAAACAGCTCAGCGGAAGATGTCGCGCCACCGGCCAGCGAAGCCCAACTGACGCGCCGCGACTTCATTACCCATTCCGCTGCGGCAGGGCTGGCACTCGGTGCGCTCGCCACTGAAGCCATTGCCCAGAATCGTGCCAGCACGATCCGTCCTGCCGACGCCAACCCGCCGCTCGATATCGCTGAATGGAGTTTCTTCTGGCTGGGCGTCAAGCGGGCCGAGCTCGCACGAGGCACGGTCATCAATGGCACGCAGGCTTATGTCGAGTACCAGATCCCGGCGCGCGTGCGGCATCCGTATCCGGTCGTGATCGTCCACGGAGGCGGTGGACAGGGACTCGACTGGATGGGAACGCCGGATGGCCGGCGGGGCTGGACGACGCATTTCCTGGAGCAGGGTTACAAGGTGTATGTGGTGGATCGCCCGGGTCATGGACGCTCGCCCTATCACCCGGAGCTGCATGGACCGTTCCGGCCTGCAGCCACCTACGAGAACATGGAGCGCCAGTTCTCGGCGCCGGAAAAGGCGTCGAATCCCGTGCTGACAGCGCATCTGCACACCCAGTGGCCGGGCGCAACCGGCCAGATCGGCGACCCGACGCTTGACCAGACGGCAGCCGGCCAGGGGGGCGCGTTCCTGACCGACCTGCCCGCGACGCATGCCGTGTGGGCCAGCATGGCGGGTGAACTGCTGGACCGGATCGGCCCGGCAATCGTCATGGCGCACTCTATGGGAGGTCCCTTCTGCTGGATTGCTGCAAACGCACGGCCAAACCTGGTCAAGGGGCTGCTGGCAATCGAACCCAACGGCCCGCCGATGGGCGCATTGCAATGGGGCGTTGCCGCGAGTCCCCTCGTCTATGACCCGCCTGCTGCCACTCCTGCCGAGCTGAAGACGTTCACTCAGGCACCGCCGCGCCCGGGCTATCAACCGTGTCAACTACAGATCGAACCCGCCCGCAAGCTGAAGAACCTGCAGGGCATTCCAATCATGCTGCTGACTGCCGAAGCGTCTTATCACGTCCCCTACGACTGGGGGACGGTGGCCTGGCTCCGGCAGGCAGGCTGCAATGTGGACTTCGTGGAGCTCGCCGCGCGGGGCATCCACGGCAACGGTCACTTCATGATGATGGAGAAGAACAACCGCGAGATCTCGCAGGTGCTGTTCGACTGGCTCGATAAAAACGTACCCGGCAACCGGAGCGTGTAGCGCTCGGGCGGCCCAGCGCCGCTCCCCGGGTCAGGGAACGCGCGCCGGAATCTGGTGGGTCTTGATGTACTCGGGGTACATCTGCGCCGCACCTCCACGCCAGACATCTGCATTGATGTTCCAGCGCCGGGCCAGCTCGTCGATGTTCGCATTCTGTCCTGGCAGGTAGTGCGGCACGTCGCCCTGGACCCGCGGCACTTCCACGACCGAGACGCACGGATAGGTCCAGGCAGCCTGGCCCTCGACACGAGGATTCATCACATACGTTTCGCTCTTCGTCAGTGGCTCGGTGAGATACACCGGATCCTGCACGACGGAGATGTGGATCATGAGGTCGCCATGGCGCTGGAAGCGCTCGATCATGGTCGCGCGATCGCTCTGCGGCAAGCCGTTGCGGCGATGCCAGTTCTGCTTGATGTGCGTCGTCGTCACGACCAGCGCATCCCCGTCCCAGCGTCCGGTGGAGAAACCCATCCACGTATGCGGCACGAGGTCATTGGGATGCGGGCGGCCATCCATGTAGATGGTGCGCGTCTGCTCGTACGTGCGGATGTACATCATCACCTTCTCGAGCACTTGCGTGCTGGGGTGCCGCTCTTCCCAGATGCGCAGGTTCA
>JANNNQ010000114.1:0-8680 GCA_031398625.1 Pseudomonadota bacterium | reverse complement strand
GATGGTGGGGGTGGTGGTCGCTCTGCACTTGGTCGGTCCGGGTGGCGAGTTGAACTTCCGCTGGCCATCACGGACCGCCTTGACGGCGTTCTGGGTTCCGCTCGGCATCGCGGGCATCGCCGGCGTCGTTACCCTGAAGATGATTGGCCGGCAGGAGGCCCTTCAGAATCAGACACAGCACCGGGCTGCCCGTCGCGCGCACGGCCTGGATCAGCGCGGGCAGGCGCTTGTCGATTTCCTTCGCCCCCATGCGATGGATCAGCGTCAGGCGGCCAGGCTCGTTGTTGGGGTTCAACTTGGCGATCAGGCCCTGTACCCACTCCGCGCTCATCGCCGGACCGACCTTGATGCCCATCGGGTTCGCGATACCCCGGAAGAATTCCACATGCGCGCCATCGAGCGCAGCGGTTCGCATGCCGATCCATGGCATGTGCGTCGACAGGTTGTACCAGCGCTTCGAACGCTCGATGTAACGGGTCTGCGCCTGCTCGTACAGCAGGTGCAGTCCTTCATGGCTCGCATAGAAATCGATGCGGTTCGACTCGTGCATCGGGCTGCCGTTCGCGGCCTCGAAGAAGTCGAGGGCGTCGGAGATCGAGTTCACGATGCGCTCGTAGGCTTCCTTCTGCGGTGAGTGCCGTACGAAGTCGAGGTTCCAGTACTCGGGATGATGCAGGTCTGCAAAACCGCCATCGATCAGCGACCGGACAAAATTGAGTGTCAGCGCAGCGCGCTCGTAGCCACGCAGCAGCAGCTGCGGATCGGGTTCACGATCGACCTGCGTGAAACCGGGGCGATTGACGATATCGCCCCGGTAGCTCGGGAGCGTCACGCCGTCGCGCGTCTCGGTATCGGCGGACCGCGGCTTGGCGTACTGGCCCGCCATGCGCCCGACCCGCACCACCGGCTTCTTCATGCCGTGCATGAGCACCAGGCTCATCTGCAGCAGGATCTTGAGCTTCTTGACGATGTCCTCGGACTGGCAGTCCTCGAAGGACTCCGCGCAATCGCCGCCCTGGAGCACGAACCGCTCGCCCCGCTGCGCAGCCGCGATCTGGTCCTTGAGGGACTCGATCTCCCAGGAAACAACCAGTGGCGGCAGGCGCGAAAGGGAAGCCACGGCCGCGGCGAGCGCCTGCGGGTCGGAATAAGTGGGTTGCTGGGAAGCCGGACGGTCGTGCCAGCTGGCCGGATGCCAGTCAAGAAGCTGAGGATTGCGTGTCATGGGCCGATCGTATCATTCAGGCATTGCAGGTTGAATCAGTGTTTTTCGGCTTCCAGGCGCGCCTTTCCGAGCTGCGCCGTCAAGCGCTGCGGGGAAACAGGCACGGCCGTCTTCAGGTCCTGGGCGAACAGCGACACCCGGAACTCCTCGATCAACCAGCGCAATTCGTCGAGTTCCGGTCGCTCCAGTCCCGACATGGAGCCGGATGACGCCCCCTTCAAGCGCTGCCAGGCCGCCGCGAATGGCTCGAGCGTGCGCAGCTGTTCGGTGTCGCGGGCGACCCCGGCCGGCAGGCGCTCCGCCCGACGCAGCACGGCTTTCAGGTACCGCGGGTAATGGGCGAACCGCCCCGGGGGAATGCGCGCAAGGAAATCGCGCGGAAACAGGTCGGCCAACTGCTGTTCGATATCCCGCACCGCCGCCTGGCACGCAGGGGCGACCAGCATGGCGAGTTTCTGCCGGGTGGCACGCAGGTCACGCAGGATATCGAAAGTGCGGACCTCCAGTCGCTCGAGAACGGCAGCAATCCGCTCCCGGCCGGCCACGAGCATCCTGTCGAACTCGGCTCGCGTGCGCGGCAAGGACAGTTCTTCGGGGAGGAAACTTTCCGCGAACGTGCGTGCCGCGAGCTGGTCTGCAAGCGACGTATCCGTGGCCACGACCGAACCGAGCAGCACCAGCTCCTTGCGATCGGCAAACCGCTTGCGCGCGTACTTGAGCTGCTGCGGCAATGCGAGCATTGCAAGCCGCAGCACGCCTTGCCTCGAGGCAGCAGCGGCAGCGGCCGGCGCATCCATGTCGATGACCTCGACGCCCTCGCCACGATCCGCCAGTGCCGGGTAGGTCATGAAGCGCAACCCCTTGCGCTCGACCTCCCGCTGCAGGGGCAGATCGCCAAAAGTCCACTCGCGCGACAGACCGGATCGGGAAGCAACCACGGGCTCATTGCCGCTGCCGCGAACCTCGCGCCGCAGCTGCGCGAGGTCACGACCTTGTGCCAGTGCCTGCCCTTCCAGGTCCACCACGCGGAAATTGAGGCGCAAGTGATCGGGCAAGGGCAGCCTCGCCAACTCCTCCGTGGTGAGAGCTGCCCCGCCCTGCCGCGATATCCAGGCCGCCAGTTCCGCGTTGAAATCACGGCCATCGGCGGCGCCGAGTTCGCGGAGTGCACGAGCCGCATTCTCGGGGACGGGAACGAAGGCCTTGCGCAGCGATTTCGGCAAGGCTCGGAGCAGCGCAGTGATTTTCTCCAGCAGCAGTCCCGGAACGAGCCAGGCCGGTTGCCCGGCCTCCAGGCCGGCCAGCAATGGCAGTGGAATGGTGAGCGTGATGCCGTCATCGGCGGCACCCGGCTCGAAACGATAGCGCAGCGGCAACCGGTTGCCCCTTACGGCATAGTAATCCGGAAAATCGGCTGCACCCGCTTCCGGGACTGCCCTGCGCATCAGGTCCTGCCTCTCCATCTCCAGCAGCTGCGGTTGGGACTGCGCCACTTCACGCCACCATTTTTCGAAGGTCGCGACGGAGTTCACGCGCTCCGGGATACGCGCTGCGTAGAAATCGCATTGCGCCTGTTCGTCCACCAGCACATCGCGGCGCCGGATCTTCGCTTCGATCGCCTCGACTGCAGCGCGCAGCCGCCGGTTGTCCTCGAGGAACTGCACACGCAGCGAGGACCGCCCTTCCACCAGCGCCTCGCGGATGAAAATGTCGCGGGCTTCACGCGGCGCGACAGTGCCGAAGTTCACCCGCCGCTGTGCAGCCAGCAGCAAACCGTACAGCGCCACCGACTCGTACGCGGCCACATAGCCCCGCTCCTCCATCCAGTGGGGCTCCGCATAACTGCGTTTCAGCAAATGAGCGCCCGCCGATTCGATCCAGCCGGGCTCGACGGCGGCCACCATGCGTGCATACAGGCGGGTGGTCTCGACCAGGCTGCCGGCTACGATCCACTTCGGCGTCCTCGAGGCCAGGGAGGTCCCCGGCGCAACGACAAAGCGGGTGCCACGCGCACCGAGATACTCACGCCGTTCGTCCAGGGTCCCGATGGAACCGAGGAACCCCGCTAGCAGCGCCTGGTGCAGGTCGGCATACGCCGCCGGCGTTTCGTTGGGCTTGAGCTGCAGCTCGTCGATCGCGGCGACGAGTTGCGAGCGCAGGTCCTGCCACTCGCGCAGGCGCACGAAGGACAGGAAGTTCTCGCGGCACCATTTGCGCAACTGGTTGCCGGAGAGCTCTTCCATTTTTGCGGTGTACGTGTTCCACAGATTGAGTACCGTCAGGAAGTCCGAACGCGAATCGGCAAGCGGGGCGTGGCATTCATCCGCCTGCGCCTGCGCTTCCGTCGGGCGCTCGCGCGGGTCCTGCCCCGAGAGAAAAGCGGTGACGGTCAGCATCTCGGACAGGCAGCGGTGGTGCGACGATGCAAGCAGCATGCGCGCCAGCCGGGGATCGAGCGGCAGCGACGCAATCTGCCGGCCGAGGCTGGTTACGCGACGCTCGTCGTCGACGGCTTTCAGTTCCTGCAGCAGGCGATAGCCATCATTGACCTGGCGCGTGTCGGGTGGATCGAGGAACGGAAACTGCTCCGGTTCGCCCAGCCCGAGTAGGGACATCTGCAGGATCACGCTCGCGAGGTTGGTCCGGAGGACCTCTGGCGGCGTGAATTCCGGTCGCAATCCGAAGTCGTCCTCGGAGTAAAGGCGAATGCAGATGCCTTCGGCCTCACGACCGCAGCGTCCCAGTCGCTGGTTGGCGCTGGCCTGCGAGACCGGCTCGATGGGCAACCGCTGCACCTTGCCGCGCACGCTGTACCGGCTGATCCGGGCAAGGCCTGAATCAACCACGTAACGCACACCGGGTACGGTCAGCGAGGTTTCCGCCACGTTCGTCGCGAGCACGACGCGCCGGGCAGAGTGACGCTCGAAGATCTTCTCCTGATCCTTGGTCGACAGGCGCGCGTAGAGCGGCAGGATGTCGGTATTGCGGAGCTTCGCATTCGACAGCGCTTCGGCAGCGTCGCGGATCTGCTTCTCGCCCGGCAGGAACACCAGGATGTCCCCTGCCCGGCCGCGCGGATCGGCATCCAGTTCCTCCACCGCGGCGACCACGCCCTCCGGCAGCGAGAGAACGGTCGATTCTTCATCTTCACCGGTGAGCGGACGATAGCGTGTTTCGACCGGATAACCCCGGCCCGACACTTCGATGATCGGCGCGCCGCCGAAGAACTCCGCGAAGCGTCCGGGATCGATCGTGGCGGAGGTGATGACCAGCTTGAGGTCCGGCCGGCGCGGCAGCAGCCGCTTGAGCACGCCGAGCAGGAAATCGATGTTGAGGCTGCGCTCGTGGGCTTCGTCGATGATCAGCGTGTCATAGCTACGCAGGTTCCGGTCACGCTCGAGTTCCTTGAGCAGGATGCCGTCGGTCATCACCTTGATGCGGGAACGGCGGCTGGTGCGATCCGTGAAGCGCACCTGGAAGCCGACCGCCTCGCCCACCGTCGTTCCCAATTCAGCGGCCAGCCGGGCAGCGATCGCCCGTGCCGCGATCCGCCGCGGCTGCGTGTGCCCGATCAGGCCTCGCGTCCCGCGGCCGAGTTCGAGGCACAGCTTCGGGAGCTGCGTGGTTTTGCCCGAGCCCGTGGCGCCGCAGATGATCACGACCTGGTGTGCCGCGAGGGCCGTGGCGATCTCTTCGCGATGCGCGGAGATCGGCAGCGAAGCGTCGTAGTGGAAACGCAGCGGAGAAGAGGTCACGGCGCCGGCAAGTGAACCGTGACACGGGCACCGCCGAGTGGCGAGACGTCGATGGCCACGCTGCCGCCGCTGACTTCAGCCAGCTCGCGGACGACAGACAGGCCGATCCCCTGCCCGCTGACGCGTTCATCGAGTCGCGCGCCGCGCTCGAGAACGCGCGCGCAGTCATCCGGTGCGATCCCGGGCCCGTCATCTTCCACTGTCAGCGTGAGTCCGGCCATGCGCGCACCGGGACGCACCAGGGGCGCCGCCGACAGCCTGACTGTCCGCTTTGCCCACTTGCAGGCATTGTCGAGCAGATTGCCGGCGAGCTCTGTCAGGTCGCCCTGGTCGCCAACGAAGCGGCAACCGGGCTGCACGTCGAGCACGCACTCCAGCGGTCGATCGGCATAGACTTTGAGCAGCGCGCCCCGCAGCGCTTCGAGCGCTTCCCGCACGTCGACCGGCGCCTGCCCCAATCCCGTTCCTCCCGAAGCGGCCGCGCGCTTCAACTGGTAACGCACGATGTCATCCATGCGGCTCACCTGTTCGTCGAGCTGCCTGGCGTCGGGCAGGGAACGCAAGACAGATCCTCCCAGGAGGTTGCGCATGACGGCAAGCGGCGTCTTGAGACTGTGCGCGAGGTTGCCGAGGGTGTTGCGGTAGCGGCTCAGGCGCTCACGCTCGCTCCGGAGCAAGGCGTTCATGTTCGTCGTCACGCCGACCAGCTCGCGCGGATAGCCTCCCCCAAGTTCGGCGAGCTGTCCAAGCTCGATCTGCTCGATTTCCTTCGCTACGCGGCGCACGGGTGCCAGCACGCGACGGAACACCAGGGCCAGCGCTGCCAGCAGCAACAGCATCAGGCCGGTAAACCAGCCGAACATCTGGCCCCTGAGCCGGGTCAGCTGCGCGTAGTAGGGATCGAGATTCTCGGCGACGCTGTAGACGAAGTCGCGGCTCGTGCCACTCGGGAATTCCCATGCAATTCCCAGGCTCAGCGCCAGCACCTCGGAACCATTGGCGAGGGGCAGGATGCCGAAGCGCCGCTGGCCCGGCGCGAGCACGGCGCCGAAATCGAGGCCGGTGCCCACCATGGAGTTCGACCGCCACGTCGCCAGTTCGTCGGTGCGGCGGATTTCGCCATAGAGACCGGAGCCCGGGCTCGTGTACCGCGATTCAGCGAGCTGGGGGGCCGGTTCAAGCCCGCCCCGCAGGCTCTCTTCCGAGACCGAGAGCAAGGCCAGCACCTGGACCTCGAGTCGATCGAGGATCGCGCGCTCCGAAATGTTCCGGAACACGAGATCGAGGGCAAAGATGGTGAGGCCGAAGAAGACGACCAGCAGCACGCTGACCGAGGCCAGCAGGCGGGCGCTGAGCGAACGCACCTGCATGACGCGAAGGGGAACGTCAGCCTTCGGCCGACCGTTCGAGCTGGAAGCGGTAACCCCGACCGCGCAGGGTCTCGATCGGCTTCAGGGTGTTGTCGGGATCGAGCTTGCGGCGCAGGCGACCGATGAACACTTCGATCGTGTTGCTGTCGCGGTCGAAATCCTGCGCATATATGCGTTCGGTCAGTTCGGTCTTCGAGATGACTTCACCCGCCCGCATCATGAGATGTTCGAGGATGCGGTACTCAAAGCTGGTGAGTTCGATGGCGGCGTCATTCACGGTCACCGCCTGGGTACGCGGATCGAGCGCCACCGGTCCGCACCGCAGGACCGGCTGTGCCCAGCCCCCGGAACGCCGCAGCAGCGCCTGCACCCGGGCAAGCAGCTCTTCGAAATGGAACGGCTTGGCCACGTAGTCGTCGGCACCGGCCTGCAACCCCTCCACCTTGTCCTGCCAGCGATCACGGGCGGTGAGGATCAGGATCGGGAATTTCTTCGCCTGGGCGCGGAACCGGCGGATGAGTTCGAGGCCGGGCAGCTTCGGCAGGCCGAGATCGACGACGGCGAGGTCGATGGCGTACTCGGAACCGCAGTACAGCCCTTCTTCGCCATCGGCCGCACTGTCCACGGTGAAGCCCCGGGCAGTGAACTCGGCCACCAGCGAGTCGCGCAGCGGCTTCTCGTCCTCGACGACCAACACTCTCACTACTGCATCCGTCCGGTTTCGGCGTCGACGCGAACCGTCCAGACCCGGCCTTCGGCATTCAGGAGGCGGATGTAATGCACCCGCTTGCCCCGCTCGTCCACGGTCTCGGCCTTGACCGCCTTCGCGCGGTAACGGCTCTGCGCGAGCTCGACCGCGTCATCGAGCGAATAGCCGCCCGGCTCGATCTCGTCGTTCTCCCGGGGACGGCGATCGCTCAGGCCCTGCGCCTCGGCCGGGACGCTGTACGGCACCACCCCGCTCAGGAGCAGGGCCAGCACGACGCTAGAGAGATGCCTCACCATGGTGGCTAGTCTACGTGCATTGCCTGGCGCAGCACACCCTCCTCAGTACTCCGCCGGGGAGACGGCGACCCGCACCCGGATGCGGTCACCTGGATCGTAGGGCAGCTGGGTCGTGTATTCGCGGCCGAGGTACTCATAGGTCACCCGGTAGCCTTCGATGCGTTCCTCATACGTGCTCTCGTACCGTGTCTGGCAGCGCTCGACGGTGTACTCCTCGGGTCCACCCGCCCGGCTCGAACGGCGAGCCGCCGTGTCGTGGCCGATGGAAGCTCCAATGAGGGTGCCTGCGACGGTGGCGGCATCCCGGCCCCGACCGCTGCCGACCTGGCTGCCCAGCACGCCGCCGATGATGCCGCCCAGGATCATGGGGCCCGCGGCTTCGGTATGGCTTCGCTCCGGATAGGCAGTCCGGACCTCGTCCCAGCATTCACGGCGCGGCATTTCCACTCGCACCCGACGGACGATCGGATCCACTTCCACCACCCGGGCATCGTCGTATTCACGACCTGACTGGGGGCGACCCTTGGCCCACGGCGGAGGCGCCGCCAGCACCTGGGTGGAGAGGATGCAGAGGCAGCCTGCAGCCAGGGTCCTGACGGCAGTGGGGACGGAAGCAGCTTTGCGATTCATGGTTGACTCCTGGCAAGCCCACGCAAACCGGCAGGCTTGGGAGCAAAAGTAGGCCGGGAGCGATGAATCCCGCCTGAATGCTGCCTATTGGCTTTCCAGCGTCTTGGCTTCCCGCCAGAAGGCATCCATTTCGTCCAGCGTGGCGGCCTCGAGTGGCCGGCCCGAGGCCCTGATGCTGCGTTCGACGTGCTGGAACCGGCGCATAAACCGCGCGTTCGTGCCGCGCAAGGCGGTTTCCGGATCGACCCGGACATGCCGGCACAGGTTGGCGACGCTGAACAGCAGGTCGCCGATTTCCTCACTCACCCGCTCAACGGGTGCCGCCGCCCGGACCTCGGCTCGCAGCTCGTCGAGCTCCTCCTGGATCTTGTCGAGCACCCCCTCGACTTGCGGCCAGTCGAACCCCGACTGGCTCGCGCGTTTGCCGAGCTTGACCGCGCGCGTCAGCGCAGGGAGCTGGACCGGGACGTCATCCAGTATCCCGGCCCCTTTGCTGCGCTCTGCCCGTTCCTGGCGCTTGAGCACCTCCCAGGCTTCGGCCTGGGCGGCCGCGCCGGCGATGCTCGTCGTGCCAAAGACATGCGGATGCCGGCGTTCCATCTTGTCGCAGATGGCTGCAACGACATCATCGAACCGGAATGCGTCCTGCTCGGCCGCCATCTGTGCATGGAAGACGACCTGGAACAGCAGGTCAC
>JANNNQ010000108.1:0-12142 GCA_031398625.1 Pseudomonadota bacterium | reverse complement strand
GGTACTGGACGTCGTAGGCGGCGGACGCCTGGGCCACCACCCGCCCGGCAGGGTCCAGCAGGATCCCCTTGAGACTCTGCGAGCCCACATCGCAGCCGATCGCATACATCCGCCGGTCAGTGCCTCTTCGCGCACGAAGGTCGTCAGTCGTCTGATGACTTGGTGAGCATACGGCCGGGCGCGGCGATGTCAATCGACGACCCCCACGTCGCCGAGGAACTCCAGCGTCACCCGCCCGGTCGCCGCGACACCGCGGAGATGGACGCCGCCATCGCGGATGTCGACGGTCGCGTCCTTCTGGCCCAGGCGGACCGGATACGTCCCGGCGGGCGGCAGCGCCAGCGGCAGCGCGAAGGAGAGCGTGTCGCCGACACACGAGCCTGTCAGCGTGAACGGGCGGCCGAGCAGCGCCGCCGCGTCCGCGAGACCACCGGACCGGATCAGCTCCCGGATCTCCGTGCTGCGAACGGCGCGGCCATCGAACATGAACGGGGCGACGACCACCACGTCGAAACCTTCGCGCTCGCCCAGCGAGGACAACGATCCAGGCGTACCCCGCCGTTCAAAGCCGAACGCGGCGTCAGGTGTCATGAGGAAGCCGCGAAGGCGGACGCGCGCACGGATCCGCCCGACGAAGGCGTCGTAGGACGTGTGCCGGAGGGTCTCGTCGAAGTCCTGCACCACCGTGACCGCCACGCCGGCCGCCGCGAGGTGCTCCAGGCGCTCCCCCGGGTCCAGCAGCAACGGCGGGGCCGTTCCCGTCAAAACCTCGTCAGGGTGGTGGTCGAAGGTGATGACGGTCGGCCGAGCGGCACGCGCATCCGCCTCCGCTGCGAGGTGCCTCAGCAGGTATTGATGCCCCAGGTGCAGCCCGTCGAAGACGCCGACAACGACGAACGCCGGGCCATGGGCCGGCGCCAGCTGCTCCACCCCGTAAACGACCTGCATGGCGGCGTTCGGGCTCGTTCAGGTCGGGGTAGTCGCCGGGGTCGGTGCCACGAAGACCTTGTCGGGCGCCAGCCGGCCGGCGGAGGCGCTGGCGATGGCAACGAGCGCCCCGGCGGGATTCTGCAATCGGTAGTGGTCGGCCGGCTGTGGCAGGCCTCCGGCCGGCCGGATGAACTGGCCGCGCGCGATCGCGGCGACCTCCAACTCGGTAAGCTGCACGATCGGCAGGGCTTCCAGGCCGGCGTCGCGCTCGGATTGGGACTGCTGGTGGGCTTGCTGGTGGTGATCGACGTACGGATTCTGGGGGTGGCGAAGCCGCTTCCCCTGTCGGAGCTGCAGAAACTGATGCCGTGGGTATGGGTGGGCTTCGTGGCGAACGCGGTGTCTGGTGTGATCCTGTTCATGGCGGATGCAACGAAGGATTACTACAGCAACTCGTTCCGCTGGAAGATGCTGTCCATCCTGGTGGGGCTCTTGATCGCCGTTTACCTGAACAACAAGGTGCTGCGGGAGAACGTGGCGGAGACGCCGCCCCTGGCAAAGGTACTGGCGACGGTGTCACTGGTGAGCTGGGCGGGTGCCATTGTCGCCGGCCGGTTGATCGCCTACCTCTCTTCGCCGTTCTGATGGCACACGGGACAAGCCTTTCCCGGCTATTCCTGCCTGCGCAGGGGCCTTCCGAGAATCATGGTCACTGGCTCCTGACGACCCCTCCATGGGGTGGGTGTGCGTAATGACTAGGTATTGCCGGCCGTGAAGTGCAACTTCGAGAGACAGCCAAGATGATGGATTTACTGCAATCGCTGGACGGGACGTGGATCGGGACGACGGTGAAGACGTCGGTATGGATCTTCCCGGTGCTGGAGACGCTGCACTTCATCGGGTTGGCGATCCTAATCGGGGGCATCGCAGTGCTGGACCTGCGGGTGCTGGGAGTGGGCAAGCGGCTGCCGGTGGCGCCGCTGCACAAGCTGCTGCCGCTGGTGTTCGTGGGGTTCGGGATCAACCTGGTGACGGGGGTGCTGTTCTTCCTGTCGGACCCGTTGGGGTACGGGGTGAACCCGTCGTTCCAGATGAAGATGGTGTTCATCCTGCTGGCGGGGTTGAACGCGCTGTGGTTTGAGCTGAAGCTGGCGCGGCACGTGAACGAGTGGGGTCCCGGGGTAGACGCCTCGACGCATGCCAAGATCGTGTGCGGGCTGTCGCTGTTCTTCTGGGCTGGCATCATCACCACCGGCCGGCTCCTCCCGTCCTTTGCGGCTCTACTGTAAGGACCACATCGAAACCGACCCGTAGTCGAGGAGGCTTCGGGAGTTTCGCCTCTGGCATCCCATGCCTGTTTTGTCCGGCCGCGGCCGGGGCCAGTCTGTCGGTCTCAGGCTGCTAGAATCGTGCCTCCCGCCGGGGAGAAAACGTGCTCGAACTTGGAATCAAAAGCCTGCTTGCGTATCTCTCGGGGGCCATCATAGGCAGCCTTGTCGTGGGAGCGTTGCGAGGTGGCATCGACATTCGCCAGCAAGGCAGCGGCAACGCTGGGGGTACCAATGCAATGCGGACCCAGGGGGCCGCGTTTGCCTTTTGGGTGATGCTGATTGATATCGGGAAGGGCCTTTTCGCCGTGAGTGTGCTTCCGGCGCTTGCCTTGCCTGGGGTCGCGCCTGATGCTGCGGTCGATCGCCATTGGTTGTCCATTGCCTGTGCGGCGGCAGTCGTTGTCGGTCACGTCTACCCTGTATGGCACGAGTTCCGCGGTGGCAAGGGGGCGGCCACGTTCGTTGGTGTCCTGCTCGGTCTGCAGCCTGCTGCACTGGTGCCCATGATCGCCGTCTGGATGCTGACCGTCATGCTCACCGGGTTTGTGGGCCTGGGGACGGTACTTGCTGGCGTGACTTTTCCTGCATATCTCATGATGCGGGGTTCTCCTCCTGGGAATGCCCTCCTGGTCCTGTCCGTGGTGGCCGCCGTGTTCGTGGCATACACCCACAGGAGCAATATCCGCAGGATGATTGGCGGAGAAGAAGGTAGGGCTCGCCGACTATGGCTTTTGCGTCCCCGATGAAGAAATCCCGCGTCGCGTCTCTCACGCGCAAACCGGCAGTCCCACGCCGTGAGCGACTGCTGGCGCTGTTGGCAGACGGCAGGTTTCATTCCGGCGAAACGCTGGCCGCCCGGCTCAAGGTTTCCCGAAGCGCAATCTGGAAACTGGTCCGGTCGTTGCGGGCGCTGGACATAGAAATCCAGGCTGTTCCACGCCAAGGCTACCGGCTGCCCCGAGCGGTTGATCTCTATGCAAGCCAAGCGATTCTCAAGGAGATTCCCCAGCGTGGGACAATCGAGCGGCTCGATGTCCTCCTCCAGGTGGACTCGACGAATCGACATCTCGTTGACAGTCCGGGGCCCGCAGTTCAACGGGCATGTGTCTGCGTTGCCGAAGTGCAGCATGCCGGTCGCGGCCGGCGTGGCCGGACCTGGGTCGCCCCTTTCGGTTTTGGATTATGTCTCTCGCTCGCCTGGCGGTTTGCTGAATCACCACCCACACTGTCCGCGCTCAGTCTCGCGATCGGCGTTGCCATCATGCGCGCCTTGAAGCAGTTCGGCGGAGCGGGTATCGGACTCAAGTGGCCTAACGATATCGTCTGGCAAGGTCGCAAGCTCGCGGGCGTGCTGATTGAAGTGAGGGGCGAATCCTCCGGCCCGACTCAAGTGGTGATCGGCCTTGGATTGAACATGCGCATGCCGGCGGCCGTGCGGATCGCGCTGGCCGAGCAACAGGCAGCCCTGGTAGCAGACCTTGCTGAGATTCTGAGGGAGCGTTTGCCGGACCGGAACACACTGACGGGTGTACTGATCGTCCAGTTCATTGCTGCCTTGCAGGAGTTCGGCACGCATGGGTTCGATGCCTTTGCCCGTGAATGGCAGACATACGACTCCCTGGCCAACGCGCCCGTGAAAGTAATCGCAGGGAACGAATCAGTGCTTGGCACGGCAAGAGGCGTCGCTCAGGACGGGGCCCTGCAAGTCGAGGTACGGGGTGCGTTGCAACGCTTCATTTCCGCCGACGTCAGTCTGCGGGCGATCAAGGCATAAACAGAACCATGATTCTGCTCATCGACACCGGCAATACCCGCATCAAGTGGGCGCTCCTTGGCGAGCATGGGCTGGGAACGCAGCATGCGGATAGCTATGCCGGCTGGGGGCCAATACAGCTGCGCGCCAAAGTGCTGACACCCGCCGGCCGAATTGAGAGGATTGTCGTCGCGAATGTCGGGGGGGAGCGCATTGCCACGCTCTTACGCGAGGCAGCCCTTGAGACCTGTGGCTTTCCTCCGGAGTTCATGCAGGCTTCCGCGGCGGCCGGTGGAGTACGCAACGGTTACACCGCCCCCGAAAAGCTGGGTGTCGACAGGTGGGCGGCAATGATCGGCGCCCACGGACTGGAACCGGGACCGGCGTGCGTGGTCAATGTGGGTACTGCCATGACCGTTGATGGTATCGACGCGTCAGGATTGCATCTTGGCGGCGTCATCGTGCCCGGTCCCGATCTCATGATCTCAAGTCTAATGAGGCACACGAGTGACATTGCGGTGCGGGCGCAAGATGGACGTCTGGGCGAGGGCTTGTTCGCCGACAACACATTGGGGGCCGTGTACCAGGGAGCGGTCCAATCATTGACAGCCTTGGTCGAGCGAGCCCAAGCCACGCTGCTGAAGCTGTGCGGTGAGTCGCCTGCGCTGCTGCTGACCGGAGGGGCCGCAGACCGGCTGGAGCGGATCATCGCGACGCCGGTGCGGCGCATCCCTGACCTTGTGCTGCAGGGCCTTGCGGTCCTTGCGCGTGAATCGCAGCCGGTCCGTTCGCGGGAAGCAGTTTGAATCCCGGCAGATCGAGGCCATGTATCATCGGCCAGTGGGTGTACCGGGGTTCCCACACCTGTTTGTTTCCAGGAGGATGCGCGAATGCAGTTGCCTGCGCCTGCTGATTTGTCGCGATGGCTGCTTACGTCTGCATGGCTGCTCGCTGGTGGTGCGCATGCAGCGGACGCAACGGCGGGACGTGGCGCTGCAGCGGCATGCGCTGAATGCCATGAGCCAAAGGATTGGGATGGCGAGAGCCAGGCCTCCCTCGAATCGTTGATACGGGACGTCGTGCAGGGTGCCGTAAAGCACAGCCGCAAGATTGCCTTGAGCGATGCGGAAATAGCGAACATCGCTGCCTACTGGGCCGCTGCCTCCAGGTAGTTCATGCGCGCACTGGCCCTGCTGCTGGTTCTTGCCAACCTTGGGTTCCTCGGTTGGTCGCAGCTCGTCGATGTTCGCGGGAATCGCAATACGGCGCCGGCACCTCTGGGCATTGCATCAGCGCCTCGCCTGGTACTGTCCACCGAGGCGGGTGCTGTCTCATCTGTCCCCGCTTCTGCCACAGAAGCAGCGCCCATGTCCGAAGCCCCCCCGGCAGAAGCCACTGCGACAGCCACAGCCCAGGCCATTGTCGCCGACGATGTCAGCTGCGTGAGCGTGGGAGCCTTCCGCGATCTTGCGGAAGCCGTACAAGCTTCGGCCGCGCTGCAGACGGCAGGGTACTTTTCGCGGCAGCGTGTGGATCAGGGCGATATCTGGCTGGGGTATTGGGTCAGTGTGCAGAACATTGCGACGCGTGAGGCGGCCGAAGCGGCGCTCGCGGAACTGGGCCGCAACGGGATCACGGATGCATACATCCTGCCCGGTTCCGAGCCGGCCAACGTCCTGTCGCTGGGCGTGTTTACTGACGACGCTCGCGCGCAACGGCGGGTTGAGGAAATCAGGGCGCTGGGGTTCGAGGCCGTTCTCGCGGATCGCCGCCGGGCGGGATCGGTTTACTGGCTCGATGTCGACCTCGCGAGCCCGGGAGCGATGTTCGATCCTGCGGTCCTGCAGATCCAGCCGGGCAAGATTGTGCGACTGGAGTTCCGCGGCTGTCCGGAGGGCAACGTGACAACGGGCAGCCTCGAGGAGCCCGAAAGCCCGAATCCTGGCTGAGAAGACGCATTTCCCGTGTGACTCTGCCCGCCCGCGCGAATACAATCCCCGCCCTTGCCGCTTTCCGCGCCAAAGCGCCGGCTTAGCTCAGTTGGTAGAGCAACGGTTTTGTAAACCGTGGGTCGCGGGTTCGACTCCTGCAGCCGGCACCATCCAGAGGCTCGGATAGCACTCTCTACCCCTGTTCCCGCGACGGTGAAGGCCTCGAGCCCCCTCAGCCCGAGCTCATCAGGAGAACCGGGTTTCCCTTTACATCGAGTTCCTCGGATTTATGGTGCCAGGAGTGTCATCCGGCTCTATCGTCGTGAGGGGGCGAAACAGAAATTCCAGCATTGGTATGAGCGTTACAGTCTGGCTACAATGACTGCCACCTTCCCGAAGGAGACCGCACCTTGGCTCGCCCGAGCGATCTCGAAACATTGCGTGAAGCGATCATTGCGCGCCACGAGACGCTCAGTCCGCGTCTTCGTCAGATTGCCGCTTATGTGCTCGACCACCCCAACGAGATAGGCCTGGAAACGCAGGCGGAGATAGCCCGCCGGTGCGGTGTGCACGCGCCCACCATGGTGCGGTTTGCCAAGGAATTCGAGTTTGATGGCGCCAGCCAGATGCAGCGTCTTTTCAGGGACGAACTGATCAATTCGGCGCCCAGTCCTTCGTGGGCAGAGCGCATTCGCCAGGCCAACCTGCAGACCAGCGATGGACGCGCCCTGACACCGCACGAGCTGATTCAGGAGTTTGCGGCCGCCAACATCATCGCCCTCGGGCATATCCAGGAGACCATTTCCGCGGAGGCCCTGGACAAGGCAGTTGATCTTATCGACAAGGCTGCATCGGTTTGCATATGTGGACTGCGCCGTTCATTCCCGATCGCGGTCTGGCTCGCTTACGCCCTGCGGCATGTCGACAAGCCGGTACACCTGGTCGACGGGCTGGGCGGCATGCTTGGCGAGCAAAGCGCCATGATCTCGAAATCCGACCTCTTGTTCGCCATCAGCTTCCGGCCCTATGCCAAGGAGACGGCGGAGGTCGTTACCCACGCCAAGTCCGTTGGGGCACCCATCGTCGCGATCAGCGATACAGAACTGAGTCCGGTGTCGCGCCAGGCCGATGTGTCATTCAACGTCAAGGATGCTGAAGTCAGGCAGTTCCGGTCCCTGACTGGTTCAATGTGCATCGCGCAGACACTCGTGATCAGCTACGCCCAGCGTATCGAAAGCAGGCGCCAGAGCGGTTTATCCGGAATGCAATGATCGTCATGGGACGGTTGCACCCATTCGCTTGCGGACAGTTGACAGATCGTTATCGCAGGCATCGAGCGTTCACTTCAGCGGGCCTTGGCAGACGCTTTGGCTCACGCCGCCTGGATGAGAGTCCCGCAGAAAATGAGTATTGCGTCCCTGGCTGAAGCCTTGCATTTCATCGACGGAAATTGGGTTGGCGGAACGTCTGCCCAGGAATCCACTGTTTTCAATCCGGCCACGGGTGAAGTACTCGCCAGGTTCCAGCTTGCAGTGGCCACCGATGTCACCCAGGCGATCGAGGCGGCAGCTGCGGCCTTTCCCGCCTGGCGTCGTACCCCGCCGCAGAGTCGTATCCAGTATCTGTTCAAGTACAAGCGATTGCTGGAAGAGCATGCCGACGAGATCGCCCGCACCATTACCCGGGAGCATGGCAAGACGGTGGCGGAAGCCCGTGCCGAACTCGCGCGCGGGATCGAGAACGTCGAGGTGGCGTGCGGCATTCCGACATTGTTGCAGGGTTACAACCTCGAGGATGTCGCGTCGGGCATCGATGAGCTGATGATTCGCCAGCCGCTGGGCGTTACCGCCGCGATCACGCCGTTCAATTTCCCGGCCATGATTCCCTTGTGGTTCCTGCCTTACGCCATTGCCTGCGGCAATACCTTCATTCTCAAGCCTTCCGAGCGCGTGCCACTGACCGCGCGGCTGCTGATGGACCTGTTGACCCAGACCGGCATTCCGAAAGGGGTAGTGAGTCTGGTGGTGGGCGCCAAGCCGGCCGTCGACGTGTTGCTGCGTCACCCGCAAGTCCGCGCCATCAGCTTCGTCGGATCGACCCCGGTCGCCCGCTACATCTATTCCGAAGGTTCCGCCCACGGCAAGCGCGTCCAGTGCCAGGGCGGTGCCAAGAACTACGTGGTGATCATGCCCGACGCCGATCTGGACATGAGCGCGAAGATCGTGGCCGACAGTGCCTTTGGCTGTTCCGGCCAGCGCTGCCTCGCGATTTCTGCGGCCATCACGGTCGGCGATGCCGACAGGAGATTTCAGTCAGCAGTCATGGACATTGCCAGCAGCATGAAGGTGGGCAACGGACTTGAAGATTCCGTGCAGATGGGCCCGGTGATTTCACCAGCCAGTCGCCAGCGGATTGAAGGACTCATCGGCAAGGGCATCAGGGAAGGCGGCAAAGCGCTTCTTGACGGCCGAGTTGCAAACGCGGAAGCAGACAGTTCGTTCGTGAATCCAACCATCCTTACGGATATCGGACCGGACAACGAACTGACCACCACCGAGATCTTCGGCCCCGTGCTGACGGTCGGCAGCGCCAACGACCTAGATCATGCCATCGAGATCCTGTCGCGCAGCGCCTACGGGAATGCCGCCTCGATTTTCACCAGCAGCGGCAATACGGCGCGCAAGTTCCGGTACGAGGCTCCGGCTGGAAACATCGGCGTCAACATCGGCGTAGCCGCGCCCATGGCGTACTTCCCCTTCAGTGGCTGGAAGGACAGTTTCCTGGGCGTACTGCACGGGCAGGGTCGTGACGCAGTGGAGTTCTACACGGACAAGAAGGTCGTGATCGAGCGCTGGCCGAAAGAGTGGACACGCAAGTTCTGAAGCGGTGTGCTGCCTAGGCCGGCTGTCTGCCTTCAGGGGGTGAAATAGCGTCCCCTCACCACGGCCATCCTGCCTTTTCTCCGGATTTCTTGACGTTTCTGGCCTCATCCAGATGAGCTGGCCAGCCGGGATTGCTCGTGACTGGCCGGTTGTCCGAACGGCGGGTGCGCTGAATGGGCTAGCGCGTTCCCGTCAGGCTCTCGAGCATCAGACCCGTGCCGCCCCGCGACACATGGGCGACAATGGCCGTGCGGCGGTGGATCTTGGTGACAACGCCCAGATTGATCGCGAAAGCCAGCTGCACGGTGGCCCCTTTCTTGAGGCCGAGATTGGCGGTTTCGATGAATACGCCATTGGCGCTGAGGTTGCAGGCCCGGCACAGCTTGCCTGCGCGGCCTGGAATGGAGACGTACACGGCAGTGCGGGCGCGATGGCGCGTGTTGAGGCGTCTTTCCATTCTGCGGAACCCTGTAAAGCGTGGTCTGGGCCTGGGCTGATTATGCAGTTCGCGCCTGCCGATGCGAAGACCTTTCGCAGCCTTAGGCACTTGGACTTGAGCGATTCCGGGATTGCCGCAGCCGCTTATGTTGCAACGCATGGAGATGCCCGACGAGGCCGGGTGAAGGTGAGCGCAATTGACCGGACTCGACCACGACTTTTCGACTGATCCATCGCGACCCATCGGTGTTTTTGATTCCGGGGTGGGTGGCTTGACCGTGCTGAAGGCGTTGCGCGCATTGCTGCCCCGGGAGCACTTCCTCTATCTCGGGGACACTGCACGGCTGCCTTATGGCACCAAGAGCCGCGACTCGGTCGTCCGCTACTCGATCCAGGCCGCCAAGGCGCTCATCGCGCGTGACATCAAGTGCCTGGTGGTGGCCTGCAATACCGCCTCCTCGGTCGCGATCGATACGTTGCGGGAGCAGTTCGCTCCCGTGCCGGTCATCGGTGTGGTCGAACCCGGAGCCGAGGCCGGATGTGCGGTATCGGCCAGCGGTCGCATCGCGGTCATCGCCACCGAAGGGACGGTGCGCGAAGGGGCGTACCAGCGCGCCATCCTGCGCATCCGACCCGATGCAAGGGTGACTGCGCAGCCTTGCCCGCTGTTCGTCGCGCTGGCCGAGGAAGGCTGGTCCGACGGACCGATCGTTGCAGCGGTTGCGCATCGGTATCTTGACGGACTGCTGCTTCGCGATGCGCCGGACACGCTGGTACTTGGCTGCACGCATTTCCCGGTGCTCGCAGCAGCATTGCAGTCGGCTGTGGGGGTGGGTGTTGCGTTGGTCGATTCTGCTGCCACGACAGCGCTTGCACTCCATGGGCAACTGCAGCGCGAAAGTATGCTCAATCCCGGTCCGGGAAGAGGCTCCTTGACGCTGATGGCCACGGACAGCGCCGAGCGGTTCGCGCGCGTCGGCAGTGTCTTCCTCGGCGAATCGCTGGGCCCTGAACAGGTGCAGCTGATCGATCTGGCAACTTCAGAAGTGCAGCCTGCGCGGGGTTGACAAGGTGATGCAAACGGCAGGGGCAGATCTTCGCGTCACTCCGTCAGTGCCCGCTGCGATCACGGCCAGTCGGAAAGGTTCAGGCACTTTCGCGGGTCATTGAGGGCATGACGCCCACTTCCAGTTCTGCGAAGCAATCAATGCGATTGCGGCCCCGCAGCTTTGCTGCATAGAGGGCGTGGTCGGCCGCATCGAGCAGTTCCGTCGCGCTCGCAAAGCGATGCTGCGGGGTGTAGGTCGCGAGGCCGATCGAGACGGTGGTAACGATGCTGGTGTTGTTCGATTCGTGGCGCAATTCGCGGATGGCGCCGAGGATCCGCTGACAGACCTGGCGGGCGATTTCGTCGTCGGTTCCCGGCAGCAGGATGACGAATTCCTCGCCGCCATAGCGGGCGACGATATCGCTGCCGCGGACGCTGGATTGCATGGCCTGGGCGCAGGCGCGCAGGATCCGGTCGCCCATCTGGTGGCCAAATGTGTCATTCACCTTCTTGAAGTGGTCGAGGTCCACGAACGCGACGCTGAGCGAGCGCTGGAACATGACTGCCTGCGTGAACTCGCGATCAAGGTGCCTGTCCAGCCACGCGCGGTTCATGACGCCCGTCAATCCATCGCGGCGATTGGCATCTTCCAGCTGTTCCGTTCGGGACAGGAGCAGGCCGGCCGTTTCCTGGAGTGCATGGACTTCCCGGAGGGCATGCAGGTTGCGAAGGGTCAGCATTTCGCGGGCCTGCGCGAGCAATGCTTCGGCGTCGTGCGGCTCGATGATGCTGGTCTCGTAGAGGTCCTCGGCTTCCGGAATCAGTTTGAGGATGCGGGTGACGACCTCGGTAAAGTGCTCGTCGCTCAAGCCCAGGAGTTTCCTGAGTCGCGTTGCGAGTGCGTCGAGCGCAGCAGGACGGTCTGCGGCCAGCACGGCATCCGCGAGTTCGCTGCCCATCGCGATGCAGCAGGCAAACCGGCTTTCTTCCGAGTTGCCGGCCACGCTCTCGGCGTTGTGGCTGCGCTCCACCGCCTGCCACAGCCTGTCGGGCAGGTTCCAGGATTTGAGCAGCATGGCGCCGAAAGCCGCATGGTCCTTGCCCAGGGTCTTTTGCTCGTGGGCAACGAAGGCCGCGTGCGTCGCTTCCGGCGGCAGGCCGGCATAGAAGTCGATGGTGGTCTTGGCGATGGCCAGGATGGCCACATCCTGGAGAAGGCCCGCCAGGAAGAGGTCTTCTTCCTGGCCCAGGTGGAGCGATTCGCCCAGTGCCCGGCACGCGGTTGCGGCCAGGAGGGTGCGGCGCCAGTAACGGCGATAGTCGATGCCATGGGGGCGGCAGCCACGCAGGGTGGAAACCAGCGAAAAGCTCAAGGCCAGCGTCAGGGCCGCGTTGAGCCCGACAATGACCAGTGCCTGGCGCAGGTTCTTGCTGGGCCGGCGTTGGGCATAGAAGGCGGAATTGGCGATCCGGAGGATCTTTGCGGTCATGGCAGGGTCGCGGCTGATGGCCTGGGCAACCTTGGCAATTTCGATATCCGGATCGCGGGCCAGCGCGATGACCTCGCTGGCCACGCGCGACGGGCTGGGAAAATCGACCTGAGACCGGAGGCGAACCTCGAAATCGGTCCCGATACTGGCCTGCGTGCCCATCGTGCGGATCACCTTAGCAGCGTTTTTCTTGGGTTCCCTCCGCGTATCGGCAGCCCGGGGGCAGGCTTGAGGGTCTGCCTTACCCCGTTTTTAAGTAGCGGACCGGGTTTCGGCGAGCGGGCCAGCAGATAAAAGCTTGGATGGCGATTGACACTGCCGCGTTCGGTAAAGAGAATA
>JANNNQ010000103.1:0-2417 GCA_031398625.1 Pseudomonadota bacterium | reverse complement strand
GGGCTTCGGCCTGAACTCCAGGACGACGTTCTCGACCTTCTCGTCGGGAGAAAGCTCGCGGCCTTCCATCTTGTGCCGGTTGACGTTTTCGTAGAAGGCGTTGATGAGCACGACCGCGTGTGTGTAGCCGAACTGCCGCTTCCAGAACCTCTGGAGGTTGTCGCGTCGCGCGTTGTATGTGCCGGAGAACTCGACGTCATACGATACTGGTCTCCCTTGCGGCCGACACTGGTATCGCATCGGTAGCACGACCTTCTTTCTGTCTTGCACGACCATGACAGGCGCGTAGGCAAGGGGGAAGATTCGCGAGTCACGCTCCTTGACCTCAGTCCTTCTGAGGTCAGCCAGGTTGCCCTTCGCTCTGGCAATCTTCGACGTGGCAATACGTTGGCTCTCCGTCGCGGCTTTAGTTGGCTTCTCCTGCAACTTGCGCTCTGCATCAACCAGTCGCTTGCGTTGTTCAAACAGCTCCTGTTCGAGCTTCGTCGTCTGCTCGCCGTTGTACGCGTCGATCAAGTTCTTGATCTCGACTTCCTGGGGCGTTTGCGGATCTGCGAACGCGAGTTCCATGCCCTTCGGAATCTTGAGCTTGCTGCCCGACTGCAACCGGTTATAGAAGAGCTCGACGAACTCACGGATGCTGATGTCGGCGCCGAACAAGCGGACATACGTGCGATGGTCGGCTCGGACTTGCGCGGAGTAACACATTCGATGTCTCTGGCAATCTTCTGACGTTGCAGTGTACGCAGCAGCTGGGAGCGCTCAAGCAGTCTCCGCGTCGCTCGGCACCGAGACCCAAATGAGCTCGAAATCACGATCGGCTCGCCTGGGCATTTTGCGTAAAGCGATTCCAGTGTAATACTGGATGTCCATACAGTATTCCGGAGCCTCATATGGCCGCCGTCCTGGAGTGGGCCGGTGACGATGACGAGCCGGTCCCGGCATCCTTCCCGTCCTCGCAGCATCGCATCCGCGGTCGCCGGACACCTGTGCGCCCCGGCGAGCTCCCGCCCGACATTCAGGCCGCTGTCTGGCGGGGCACCGAGTTGGGCACGCCGGTGTCATCAGTTCTGTCGAGTGGATTCGCCGCTCTGGACAGCCAGCTTCCAGGCTCTGGGTGGCCGTGTCGTTCGCTGACAGAGATCCTTCAACCTCAGCCAACGGTTGCGGAATGGAGGCTGCTGGCGCCGGCAATGCGCCGGGTCGTCGCCGGCGGCGGAAACATCGTCGTGGTCGGCCCGCCGAAGTCACCTCACTTGCCCGGCCTGAAGTACGCCGGGCTCGACGAACGCCATCTGGTCTGGATTCAGGCTGAGTCGCCCTCCGAGCGGCTGTGGGTCACCGAGCAGCTGGTCAAAACCAACGCTGCGGGACTACTTGTGTCCTGGCTGCCCCAGGCCCGCCAGGAGCAGATTCGGCGCTTGCAGGTGTGTGCTCAAGCCTGCGACGGACCAGTTTTCTTGTGCAGGCCGGCCGCAGCGGGACACGAGGCCTCGGCTGCTCCACTTCGCATCCAACTGCGCTTCGGGCTGGATTGGGAACTGCACGTCCATCTGCTCAAGCGCAAGGGCCCGACGCATGAGGGCGAGATCGCCCTGTCGTCGGTGCCCGGCGGGCTCGAGTCCATCATCACGCCACGGCTTCGCAAGCCGAGCGAATTCATCGCCGCACGCCAAGTGCGCGAGCTCCCCCATGTTGTGGGCAGCCCTGCTCCCCGACAAGCTCCCGTCCGACGAGTCCCGGCGCACTGAGGCGACCTCGGGACTCGCGACATGGTGCCTTCAGTTCACACCCCGCGTCGCAGTCATCGAGCCGCTTTCGGAGTCGCCGGCCGTCGTGATGGAGGTCGAAGCCAGCACGCGACTCTTCGGCGGCAAGCGACGCCTGGTCGAGCGCGTCCGCGAAGAGTCGGCTGACCTGGGCGTGCGCCAGCTCAGTTGGGCGCCCACGAGCCTGGCGGCGGTTGCCATTGCTCGCGCCGGCAAGTCGAACGGATTTGCCAAGCCGATCGACCAGTTGCTCGATGCGCTTCCGCTGGAAACACTGACCTCGGTGTCAGCCCACAGGGCGACGCTCGCGCGGCTTGGCTGTCAGAACCTTGGCCAGGTGCGCGCGCTGCCACGCGGCGGCCTCAGCCGCCGCTTCGATGCCGAGCTTCTGGCGGGGCTTGACCAGGCTTACGGCCTGCGAGCCGAGGCGCACACCTGGATAGAACTGCCCGAAACCTTCAGCGCGAAGCTGGAATTGATGGCGCGAGTCCGATTTCCCGGGAATGGGCATAGGCCTCATCGTAGGAATCGCCAAACAGGATGACCCGGGCGCCGCGGGCAGACACCGCGGCGACTTTGATCTGGGGCGTGGTCACCGGCATGACGATGGTCGCCCGGCAGCCCAAGTGCTGCGCCGCCAGTGCCACG
>JANNNQ010000271.1:0-7319 GCA_031398625.1 Pseudomonadota bacterium | reverse complement strand
TAACGCTGCCATGCACCCAAATCCGAAAGAAATGGGGATCCCGTCCCGAAATGAATGAATTCAACATTTTATGGGTTGCGCCTCTAATCGCTTGGCTAGCGTCGTTACGGCCCTTGTCCATACTCCCAGTATGAACCGCGGCCCGATGCCTCGCAGCAGGCGATTGGAGACGCAACGCGGTCGCGAAACCTGAGCAGAGGTTCCCTAGGAGATGGCCTTGCTCGCCACGTTGGGAAGGTTGCGTTCCCCTCCAACCTGCCACGACCTTGCCGGCAAAGCACCAGATGGCGGGCGAAAGGTTCTGTCCCAAGCAGTTGCCGATTCGCACATTCAAATGCCGTAAAGCCGGAAGGTCTCGTTTGACCGTAAACTGCCTCCCACTCCATGCAGGTCAATTCGATGCCATCGTCCGAATCACCGGATCTGGTTGCAGCAGCCGCGTTCCTCGCAGCCAGCGATGCCGATTGGGCCAGGCTGGTCGCCGCCACGGGGCCGTGTGGCTTGAGCGTCAACCGGACCCGCGAGCCGTATGAGGCGCTGGTGCGGTCGATTGCCTTCCAGCAGATTCATGGGCGCGCGGCCGAAGCGATTCTCGGGCGGTTTCTTGATCTTTATCCTGGCGCCGATTTTCCTGCGCCCGAGAGCGTGCTGGCCAGCGAATCAAGCCTGCTGCGCGCCGTGGGATTCTCGGGATCCAAGATCGCAGCCATTCGTGCCGTCGCGTTGGCGGCGGCGGACGGCATCATCCCGACCCGTTCGGAAGCGGCGAGCCTGGATGACGAATTGCTGATCGAACGTCTGGTCTCAATCCGCGGTGTCGGCCGGTGGACGGTGGAGATGCTGCTGATGTTCACCCTCGGTCGACCCGACATTCTTCCGGTCGATGATTTCGGCGTTCGCGAAGGCTGGAGGGTCCTCAAGGGATTGCCACGCCAGCCGACGCCCGGTGAGTTGGCTGACGCCACTCGTCCCTTGAGCCCGTGGCGTTCGGCAGCAAGCTGGTATCTCTGGCGCGCTGCCGATGCGGACCGGGAGCGTCAGCGCGCCGCGAAGAATAGGCCTACTTGAGGGCGTCCAGCCCCGCCTGTGCCACTTCCGCATCCTGACTGGAGGTCACGCCACTGACGCCAATCGCTCCGACGATGCGACCGTCGATGACAATGGGCAAACCGCCCTCGATAGGGGTAACGCCCGGCAAGCCCAGGATAGCGGCCCGACCACCCGCGATACCGTCCTCGAACGTCTTCGAGGGCCGGCGGAACATGGCGGCGGTTCGAGCCTTCTCGACCGCGATGGCAGCACCGGCCGTTTGCGTGTCATCGAGCATCTCGTAGTACTTCAGGAATCCGTGCGTATCGACGATGGCAACCGCAACGCGCCACTTGTTTCTTTCCGCTGCTGCCAGCGCCGCAGCAGCAATCCGCTTGGCCTGATCGAGAGTCACCGCCGCGCCATAGGCTGGCGCTTCGGCAGAAATGGCGGTTCCCATGAACGCAAACAATGCGATGACAAGCGCGACTCTCGGGATCATGCTGGCAGCTCCTCGTGGCGGAAGGGGTGGTCCGTGCAGACAGTCTGGTCCGGGCCAGAGCCCCTGTCCATTCCGTCGTTATGGTCCCTGAACTGGCGGTCGATCGGGCCACCGATCCAGCTGGTGATCCACAACTCCTCTGGTGACTTGAATTCCGCGATCGTGGGACCATTGACAGCAATCAGCCACCCCAATCCCCAGGAGCAATCATGGCGAGCATGCAAGACATCGCGACCACGGATCCCACTGGAGCAGTCAGGCCGGTCTTGCGCCTCGTCCGGGGCCAGCCGACGAGTGATGGCGCCGGTGTCAAACTCACGCGCGTCATCGGCACCGCTGCGCTGGGTGACCTCGACCCGTTCCTGATGCTGGATGAATTCCGCTCGGATTCGGCAGGCGACTACCTTGCCGGGTTTCCCGATCATCCCCATCGTGGCTTTGAAACCGTCACGTATATGCTCGCTGGCCGCATGCGACATCGGGACAACCAGGGCAACAGCGGGCTGCTCGTGCCCGGCAGCGTGCAATGGATGACTGCGGGAAGGGGCATCGTGCACTCGGAAATGCCCGAGCAGGAGAACGGCCTGATGTGGGGCTTCCAGCTCTGGGTCAACCTGCCAGCCAGCGACAAGATGACCGCGCCGCGCTACCAGGACATTCCTCCCGAGCAGATCCCTGAAGTCGACGCGGGCGAGGGCGTCCATGTTCGCGTGCTGGCCGGCACCTTGAACGGGGTTGTCGGTCCGGTGCAGGCTGTTGCCACGGAGCCCACGTACTTCGACATTCATCTCGACGCCAATGCGGCCTTCGAAACCGCGCTGCCGTCCGGCCATCATGCCTTTGCATACGTCTACCAGGGCGTCGGCCAGGTGGGAGAGGAACGCAAGGAGCTGGTGCGGGGTGATCTCGCGGTACTGGGGAAGGGCGACACTTTCCGCGTTGCGGCCGGCGCAGCGCCGGTCCGACTCATTCTGGTAGCAGGCCGTCCACTCAACGAACCTGTGGCCCGCTACGGGCCCTTCGTGATGAATACACGCGAGGAGATCATGCAGGCCTTCTCGGACTTCCAGTCCGGACGGTTCTGAAGGAACGGGATCAGGGAGCACCGGATGCGGCCGCGGGATCCGGTGCCGCCGGTGCGGCAGGAACGGCCAGTCTGGATGATCGCGGTGCGGTGGAGAGCTGGAATACCTGTCTGCCGATCCGCAAGTCGTGCCAGCGACCAGGTTCGATGGCGAAATCGCCTGCCGCGAGGGATTCCATGAGTTGCTCCCCGCTGCCGGACATGTTCAACGCGACGGATGCGTCACGCCGCCACTCTGTGCCGTCCTGCACGTAGAGCCATCCAATGAACGGCGAGAGCAGGACGAACTCCTCCGCGCCGTCCGCATCGAGATCGACGAAGAGGCCGGTGCACTGCTCATCCCTGCTGCGGCAGCCTGGCATCGCGTCGATGGCGGGTCGCTCCGGACCCTCATTGGATTGCGCTGACAGCACCGCTTTCAGGTCCGCATCCAGAGTGCGTCCTTCCGGAAAAACGCGTAACGCATCCGCATCAAACGGCACGCCGGGCCGCACCCAGTACTCTGTCATTTCCAGCGCTGCCCTGGCTCGGCTACGGATCTCTTCCGCTTCGGAATGGTCCTGCAGTTCGGCCAACAGCTGCAGTCGTTCGCGTCCGTAGCGGCCCATGCCGAAGCGCAGAACGCGGTAGCTGTCATCTGGCCGCCTTCCTTCCTCTACCGCTGCAACAAGTTCATCCTGCCCGCCGTCGAGGATCCGTTCGTACTGGCTATTGGCTGCCAGCCGGAAAGGCGAAAGGAGGGGCGTCATGGCCAGCCCAAGTACGGCGATCAAGCCAAGCGCGACTCCGACATTCACCTTGCCCATGCCGCTCATCCACGGGCCTGGCCTGAAAGCGCTGAGCGAATAGCCGCAGGCATAGACGAGTGCCGCGATGGCGACGATGACGGCCCAGAACCGCTCCGTCGTCAGACCATACGCTGCGATTCGCACCCACAACGAATACAGCGCGACGATTGCAACCAGCACCATTGCCGGGACGACATGGCGCAGGCTCGCTGCGATGAAGGCGGGATAGGGTCTTTGCCCCAAGCCATCGCGATAGGCTGCATTGAGCAACAGGATCATCACTGCCACGAGCCACAGGAGCCACGCCGCATTGATGATGCGTGTTCCCGACGCGAGCAGGCCAGGCAGCTTGAACAGGAGCGCGATCGAGAACAGGGTCAGGATGAGCCCGGCGATGACGGCCAGCCATTTGAACAGTCCCAGTATCTGCTCCAGTACCACGCCGACGAACCGCTCCACGGAGCCGATGAGATAGAGCGCGAGTCCGAATGACAACGCCGTAACGGGGTAGATGAAGATCGGCTCGCGGAACATCTCCTCGAAAAAATCGATCCCCAGCAGGCGGAAGAGCGTGGCCCACAACGCCAGCAGGAGCCAGAACACGATGGTGAACAATGCCGCCTCAGCCAGTAGCAGCTTGTTGCGCCACGCAGTCATGAAGAACTCCTGGTAATCGGCCGACCAGGCTTCGCGGGCCATGCGACTTGCCAGGAAGGGGAGCAGCATGAGCCACAGCACCAGCATCGTGATCACGACGGTGATCCCGCCGAAGGAATTTTCCGTCAGTACGCCGTTGCTGACAATCGAGCCGTGGTACCAGCCAAAGTAGGCGAAGACCACTGCCAGCCCGGCGATAAATGGCCAGAAGAGGCGTTGGCCGTTTTGCTCCGAGAGGAGTTGCAGGGTGGCGGGCACAAAGAGCGCGACGGTGTACAGCGCAAGAAGGGGAGCGGGATGGCTGTCGAGCCAGTCATTGTTCAGCGCGAGATGAAGCCCATACAGCGCCCATCCCTGGATGACAGCGGCAACCAGGATCAGGATCAGCGGGTTGATTCGAGGAGGAGGCGCTTCCGTGGCATTCATGACAACGCACTCCCGCAAGAAAAAGGCCGCCCTGAAGGCGGCCTGTCACTGCTCAGTCCCGCAACCGAACCATTCGGATTGTCATCAGGCCGCTTGTGCCGCCTTCAATGCCTTTTCAATGCGCCGCAACGCTTCTTCGAGCGTCTCGAGGCTGCAGGCGAAGGAGAGACGCATGTGTCCCGGCGCACCGAATCCGGATCCCGGTACAACGGCAACCCCTCCCGTGTTGAGCAGGTACTCGGCAAAGGCGTTGTCATCCTTCGCGCCCACCAGCTTGATCGCCTTCTCGATGTTGGCGAACGCGTAGAACGTCCCGGCCCCCGGCAGGCAGGACACGCCCGGCAGGTTGTTGAGACCCGCCACGAGATAGTCATGCCGGGCCTTGAAGTGCTTGTTCATTTCGCGTACGCAGCTCTGATCTCCGTTCAGCGCCACCACAGAGGCCTTCTGGGCAATGGATGACGGATTCGAGGTACTCTGGCTCTGGATGATCGACATGGCGGTCACGAGCTCCACGGGACCCCCGCAGTAGCCGATGCGCCAGCCGGTCATTGCGTAGGCCTTCGAGACGCCGTTGGTCGTCACGGTACGGTCATAGAGCTCCGGGCAGACCGTCAGCAGGCTCGCAAAGGGCTCTGCGGCCCAGTAGATGTGCTCGTACATGTCGTCCGTGCAGATGACCACTTGCGGATGACGCGCGAGAACATCGCCGAGCGCACGCAATTCCGCGCGGGTGTAGGCCGCGCCGGTCGGGTTGCTCGGGCTGTTCAGGATGAACAGCCGGGTCTTCGGCGTGATCGCCGCTTCGAGCTGGGCGGGTGTGAGCTTGTAACCCTGCTCCGGACCTGCATACGGGGTCACCGGTACGCCATCCGCCAGCATCACGATGTCCGGATAGGACACCCAGTAAGGTGCGGGAATGACGGCCTCATCGCCCGGATTGATCAGGGCCATGATGAGGTTGTAGATGGTCTGCTTCGCGCCCGTCGAGGCGATGACCTGGTTGCGCTTGTAGTCGATGCCATTCTCGCGCTTGAACTTCGCGATGATGGCGTCTTTCAGGTCCGCATTGCCTTCGACCGGGGTATAGCGGGTGAAGCCCTTGCGAATGGCTTCGATGCCGGCCTCGGCAATGTGGGAAGGGGTATCGAAGTCGGGTTCACCGGCACCGAGGCCAATGATGTCCCGCCCTTCGGCCTTGAGCTGCGCCACCCGGCCGGTCAGGGCGACCGTGGGGGAGGGCTTGACGCTCTGGACCCGCCGCGACACTGTTAGACTCACCGGACTCACCTTGGGAAGAAACGACGGCGCATTTTAGTGCCATCGCCCCAACTTTCCAATTGAATCTCCCCATTCATTTGCCCCTCCATTGCTGATGGCACGAACCGCCCGCAACAAGCCCGGTCCCGGGGAGGAATACCGCTTCCGGCTGGTGTCCGACTACCAGCCGGCGGGCGACCAGCCGACGGCCATTGCAGCCCTGATCGAAGGCCTGGAATCCGGGCTTTCGCACCAGACCCTGCTGGGGGTCACGGGGTCGGGCAAGACCTACACGATCGCGAACGTCATCCAGCACCTCCAGCGGCCTACGCTGGTGCTGGCCCACAACAAGACGCTCGCGGCCCAGCTTTACGGTGAGTTCAAGGAGTTCTTCCCGGACAACGCGGTCGAGTACTTCGTCTCCTATTACGACTACTACCAGCCGGAAGCCTATGTGCCGGCCTCGGATACGTTCATCGAGAAGGACGCGTCCATCAACGAACACATCGAGCAGATGCGGCTGTCCGCGACCAAGGCCCTGCTCGAGCGACCCGATGCCATCATCGTGGCAACCGTCTCGGCCATCTACGGTCTCGGCGATCCCGAGATCTATCTGCAGATGGTCCTGCATCTCGCGCGCGGCGACCGGCTGGATCAGCGACAGCTGCTCAGGCGACTCGCCGACATGCAGTACACCCGCAACGAGGTCGAGCTGACCCAGGGCACGTACCGTGTCCGGGGCGACATCATCGACATCTTTCCGGCGGAGTCCGAGCGCGAAGCGGTACGGGTAGAGCTGTTCGACGACGTCATCGAGCAGCTGCTGTTCTTCGATCCGTTGACCGGCGAAGTACAACGCAAGGTCCCGCGGTTGACGGTCTACCCTTCCAGTCACTACGTGACGCCGAAGGATCGACTGGTCGCGTCGCTGGATGGCATTCGCGCCGAACTCGGCGATCGCCTGCAGGAGCTGAAAGGAGCGAGCAAGCTCGTGGAGGCCCAGCGCCTAGAGCAGCGCACCCGCTTCGATATCGAGATGATGAAGGAAGTGGGTTACTGCAACGGCATCGAGAACTACTCGCGCTATCTCTCGGGGCGCGAGGCGGGCGAGCCGCCGCCCTGCCTGTATGACTACCTGCCCGCCGATGCGTTGCTGGTGGTCGATGAAAGCCACCAGACGATTCCGCAGCTGGGCGCGATGTACAAGGGCGATCGTTCACGCAAGGAAACGCTGGTCGAGTTCGGGTTCCGGCTGCCTTCTGCGCTCGACAACCGGCCGCTCCGGTTCGATGAATGGGAGAAGCTGGCGCCCCAGATGATCTTCGTCTCCGCAACCCCCGGGCCCTACGAAATCACGCATTCAGGCCAGGTGGTCGAGCAGGTGGCGCGGCCGACCGGCCTCGTCGACCCGACCGTCGAGGTGCGACCGGTCGCGACCCAGGTGGACGATGTCCTGTCGGAGATCCGGTTACGGGTCGAACGGGACGAACGGGTGCTGATCACCACCCTTACCAAGCGCATGGCCGAGGACCTCACGGAGTATCTCGATGAGCACGGCGCCAAGGTGCGCTAC
>JANNNQ010000061.1:0-1818 GCA_031398625.1 Pseudomonadota bacterium | reverse complement strand
GCTGCCCGCCAGGCTCCGGATGAGCGCGCGGGTTTCGATGATCTGTTTCGGGTCCAGACCGGCCGTCGGCTCGTCGAGAATCAGGACCTCCGGATCATGAATCAGCGCCTGCGCCAAACCCACGCGCTGCCTGTACCCCTTCGACAACCGGGAGCAGTGCCGGTTGGCCATGTCCGCGATGTGCGTCTTGGCCATCACGGCATCAATGCGCGACGTCCGTTCTGCCTTCTTCACCGACGCGGGCAATTTGAGCTTGGCGACAAACGTGAGGTACTCGCGCACCGTCATGTCGGGATAGAGCGGCGGCGTTTCGGGCAGGTAACCGGTCTTGCGCTTCGCCTCGATCGGACTGGTGAAGACGTCATGTCCAGCCACGGTGGCCGATCCTTCGGTTGCCGGCATGTAGCCCGTCAACACTCGCATCGTAGTGGTCTTGCCCGCGCCATTCGGACCCAGCAAGCCCAGGATCTCGCCCTTTTCGGCGCGGAAGCTGACGTCGTCCACCGCCGTGAAGGGCCCGTAGCGTTTCGTGAGGTGTTGAACCTCGATCATCAGTGCTCCTCGCGTTGTCAGACGCGACGGCGGGGCCGTCGTCGGGTGAATAAAGAGGTTGATCGTAGTCGCAGAGGCGTTTGCGTTCAACCTTGACATATGAACGTATGCTCATATATCAATATATTCGTGAACGTCGTTTGCGCTGAGCCCCACACCTCCGACCCCGCGTTGCTCGAACGCATCCGGACCAGGATGCTCACGGGCCAGTCGCTACAGTCGGTGGCCGAGGTCTTCAAACTGCTGGGCGATCCCACGCGTGTGCGCCTGCTCGATGCCCTCTCCCACGGCGAACGGTGCGTCTGCGACCTGGCCACGCTCGTGGAATTGTCCGAGTCCGCCGTGTCCCATCAACTACGCCTTCTTCGTACCGCTCGGCTCGTGAGGGTTCGGAGATCCGGCCGCCTCGCGTTCTACGATCTCGATGACCATCACGTCATCGGACTCCTCCACGACACGCGCAAACACGTCGAGGAGCCGTCGCATCCGCGAAGGGGACACCGTGAGTGACGTCTGCTGTGGCGGCGACGTCTGCACGCCTCACGCGCCGGAACCACCAGCCGCACATTTGACGGCATCCATGGCCGGGGCGGGTGGTGCGATTGCGATCGGCGCCGGACTCACTTGGCTGGGTTACCCAGGCTGGGCCCTCCTCCCGTACGCCCTCGCCATCATCTTGACGATTCCCGGGCCAGCACGAAAGGCCTGGCGGTCAGTGCAGCAGCACGTGCTCGACATACACGTGCTGATGGTGATTGCCGTCGCCGGCGCACTCATCCTGGGTGAGTGGCTTGAAGCCGCCACGGTCATCTGGCTCTTCGGTGTATCCGAGTGGCTCGAGGCCAGGACGATGGCGCGTGCGCGACGCGCGATCCGCGATTTGATGACGATGGCGCCCAGTGAGGCATTGGTTCGCAAGGATGGCGGGGTGGTGACCATGCCGGTGAGTCAATTGGTCATCGGCGACGTCGTGCTCGTTCGCCCAGGCGAGCGCGTGCCTGTGGATGCGTGCGTGCTCTCCGGCGAATCCGCGATCAATCAGGCGCCGGTGACGGGTGAGTCGTTCCCGATCGAGAAGACCGTGGGCGACAACGTGTTTGCCGGGAGCATCAACGGCAACGGGTCACTCGACGTGCAGGTGACGCGCCTGGCGCAAGACAGCACCATCGCACGAATCGTGCATATGGTGGAGCGCGCCCAGGCCCGGCGAGCGCCCACGCAAACGCTGGTCGAGAGATTCGCGCGCCGCTACACCCCGGCGGTGGT
>JANNNQ010000049.1:0-2535 GCA_031398625.1 Pseudomonadota bacterium | reverse complement strand
CGCCTCGGGGTACTCAAGGTGGTGCAGTAGCGCACGTCGGTGTTCGCGGTGCCTAATATCCGGGATGCGCGACGAGGACACTCCCGAATTGCACTGATTATACGAATCCAAGGGTGCCGATCCGGGTAGAAAAGCGACCAGCGTGCGGTCGGCGCGACGTTTCGGCATAACCCGGAGCCGAACGCCACTCGGAGCCGAAAAGGCACCACCCGGAGCCGAAAGGGCTCCAGGTGGAGCTGAAAAGGCGCCACTTGGCGCCAAAAGGACGACGGCGCCGCTTGGAGCCGAAAGGGCGCCAGGTGAAGCTGAAAAGGCGCCACTTGGCGCCGAAAGGGGGTAAAGAGTCCTGGTCTCGCAGCAAAAAAAAAGAATCGCCGTTTGTGTACCGCCGTAACGTAAACAGGAGAACTTCAAGAATCGATTTTGATCTGGGCATGGTGAATTAAGTGAATAATTCCGCGATGTTGAAACCCACGACCAGCGAGAAAGCAACATCACATTGCGCCTCCAGGACGTCGTCGCCGGACGTGCAAGAAAATGCCTCTCGCTCGCCAAACCAGCTCAATACGATGGCGAATTTCCCGCCGGGGGCCGCCCGCTTTTTGATCATCAGTGTCTCGAAACCTTGGCTGGAACCGCCGCCGCTTTGTCCATGGTCTCCGCAAACCGCTTTCGCATCGCCTCGGTTTCCTGCAGTCCCAACCTCGGTATCGGCAACCCGGCCTCGAGCGTGAGCTTGTTCAGCGCGGATTCACTATCGAGATGCAACTGATGGGCCGCATTTCCCGCCGATATCCGACCGAGCGAATACGCCAGCAAAATCTCATAGTTCCCGGTTAGCGGCCCGGCCTCGTTTTTTACGAAGCCAGCGAGAAGCCCGAGAATTATTGAACTCAGCGGGTTGCCGGTTTTGGCTGCCATGACTTTCGCGTCAGCAAGCAAATCAGAGGGAACCCCAACAATTAATTTCGGCATCACGTTTTCCCTTTTTGTAATCTGGACAGCAATTTCTCTGGATCCGGGCCTTTTAGCGTGATCGCATTATCGGTCATGGAGTTCCACCAGGTTGTCGCTGCGGCGATTGAAACCACTTCTGAGGCTGCGATGCCAACCGTGCCAAAACTCACGCCGAACGTGTCGCCAAGTGGTCGTAGGGCATTACGAATGGCGTCTACGGCTTCCTCGATCTGGTCGCCTGGCATCACAACAGCAAGATCGAAATCACTCGCTGGAGTGTCTGTACCGCGCGCTACGCTTCCGTAGTACCAGGCGGCTTCGACACCATGAAATGACTTGAATACAGTGCGCAGGGCGTCCGTGAGCTCTTGCCATTTTTTGGCGCGCGGCGTCAAACAATTGCTGGAGCGGGGTGGACATCGGGTGCTTGGCATTACACTCGAATAATTGCGATTTATTCATGCCCAGAACCGTCACAATCTGGAGATCATTTAGTGTTCTGAGCGCAAGCCTCACGCCGGCGGCAGTAATTCCGGTATCCACAACAATTTGCGAAACGCTAAGCGGCCCGCCAAAAAGAATTAGGGCACGCAAGATGCGGACGGAACCGCCATTTCCCAGCATTCTGGTTAGCGGGAACCTGGTGTGGCTCTGTGGGGAGCTGGTTTGCATGGGGTCGGGGTAACGTGGCGGCCATGAGATAGTCAAATATCCGTATGGATAATTAAATATTCACCGGATGAGGGCGGATTCTGAAGGAAAAGTCTCGACAAATTTTTCCGCAACGGCCAGCCTTCAGGCGCTTTCCAATCACTCCCTTTTCTGATCCAGTTTCACCGTCGCCTCTTCCATCAATTTCCGCGAAGCCAATTCTGAGTCGCTTGGCACCAGGTCGGCATTTGGTACCACCAGATCCTGATTTTCTGGCTTCAGAGGTTCTAAATACGGATCCATTCTGAATCTGATTGGCATGGTTACGTCCTCAAAGTTGCGCGTTTCACGTCATCACCAAACGTGATGCCGGCGTACAAGGGGCTCAGTGAGAGCGATGCATCGATTGCGGGCAGATCACTGCGCCGCCTCCCACGCCGCGTCGACCGGAGCCATCGCTTCGTCATAGCGCATCACGGATCCCCGCAGAACATCGAGAGGGCTAAGGCCGTGTTCGTCGCCTTTCAAGAATATTTTCTGCCCATCGATCACGTTCCGGACGAATGAATTCCCGTCGCTTACCTTGCCGGCAAATTCTTCCGCTGAATACAATTTCGGACTGATCTCACGACGAATTTCCTGACTCACTAGGTGCAAGGTATTGATAACCTCGCTTTAGCTGCAGCCACCGATTATCAGGACGTCAACATCACTACTTGCACCGGTGCCGCCGAATGCCACGCTGCACGCCATGACCCGGCCGGAGCACAACCAGGCCCAGGCGCTGGCTGCACTCGCTGACGAGCTTGGCAACCCGCCGGCGGTGGCAGCGCCCGCGCACGGGGCGAAGCCCGCCGCCGCGCGCGGTGCCATCAACAGCGAGGCCTTCGCCCAGTCGCTGTGCGCCATGTTGCCCGACCACGCCAT
>JANNNQ010000038.1:0-2387 GCA_031398625.1 Pseudomonadota bacterium | reverse complement strand
CCTCGGCCCTGCTTTTCAGGCCGCCAACCTCTCCCGTTCGCCGAACATCACCCGTTCGACCATGGCAGGTTCACTGATCGTGCGAATCGCCGAATAGGCCGCCTCCGCCTGCGGATACGTCCGGCGGAGCAAATTCAGCCACTGCTTGAGCCGGCCGGCTCGATGCTGCGGCAGGTTATGCGTGCCGATGATTTCCCAGAAGAGCTCGACCAGCGGCAGCAGTTCTTCCCAGCTCACGCCTTCTGATCTTTCGTTTCGGATTGCCAGCGCCAGGCCCGGATCGGCGACGATGCCGCGGCCGAGCATGATGGCGTTGCAGCCCGATCGGTTGCGGCAGCGCTGCGCGTCTTCCGCATTCCAGATCTCGCCGTTGGCGATGACGGGAATGGAAACGGCGTCACGGATTTCCTGGATGCGTTCCCAGTAGGCGGGCGGCTTGTAGCCGTCGGCCTTGGTGCGGGCATGCACGACCAGTTCCATCGCGCCACCGCTCTCGATCGCGTGCGCGCATTCCAGCGTGCGGGTTGAGCAGTGGTAGCCCAGGCGCATCTTGGCCGACACGGGCAGGTGCGCTGGTACCGCGCGGCGCACCGCGGCGACGATTTCCGCGATCAGTTCCGGTTCGTCCAGCAGCACCGCGCCGCCGCGATGGCGGTTCACGCCTTTCGCCGGACAGCCGAAGTTGAGATCAATCCCTTCCGGTCCCAGCGCCGCCAGCTTCGCGGCGTTCTCCGCCATGCAGGCCGGATCGGAACCCAGTAACTGCGCTCGTACTGGCACTCCGGCCGGCGTACGGCCTCGGTTATTCAGTTCGGGAACGATGCGCAGGAAGGTGCGGTCGGGAAGCAGCGTGCCCGTGACCCGAATGAACTCCGACACGCAGCGATCGATGCCGCCGACGCGGGTGAGGACGTCGCGGAGGACGAAGTCCAGGAGGCCTTCCATCGGCGCTAGCAAGATCATCGGAGTATTCGGGGACATGGCGGGGCGTAGTTTACCCGCAGCGCAGGAGAAAATCAGGGCCGAGGTTCACCCTTACGGGTATTCCGGGCTGTCGCCCATCACGCGTCGGGCCGCGGGCCGAGTAAAAGCAGGAGAGCTCTGGAGCCTTCAAATTTCACGCGGCCCTCGTACCCTGCGTGATGGACGACAGTCCGGAATACCCGTAAGGGTGGCCCTTGGCCCCGCTTTTACGAATCCCCAATCACAGCCTGCGTTTACTTCACCAAGCCTTCCTCTTTCATTGTCTTCTGCACCGCTGGACGCGCACCGATGCGGGCGTGAAAGGCCTTGATGTTGGGCCATTTGGCGATATCGACCTTCAGGCCGCCGGCCCAGTTGAGCACGGTGAAGAGATAGGCGTCGGCAACCGAGAACTTGTTGTTCGCCAGGTATTCCTTGCCAGCGAGCATTTTCTCCAGCGCGTCGAAGCGGCGGCCGATGGTGCCGTGCTGGACTTCCTTCATCTCCGGCGTCATTTTCGGGTTGAACAGCGCGCCGAGTTGCTTGTGGACTTCGGTGGCGACGAAATTGACCGCCTCCATCTGCCGGTAACGCTCCATGGTCGCCGCCTTGGCCGTCAGGCCGGATTCGGGCTTCTGGTCGGCCAGGTACTGGATGATGACACCGACTTCGGTGAGGACCGTGCCGTCGTCGAGCTTGAGGGTGGGGACATAGCCCTTGACGTTGACGGCCCAGTAGTCGGCGCCGGTCTCGGTTTTCTTGGTGGGGACGTCGACCTTTTCCAGGTCGATCTGGGTACCAAGCTCGTTGGCGACAATGTGGGGTGCCATGGAGCAGGCTCCGGGGGAGTAGTACAGTTTCATGCAACTTCCTTTCCTGGTATGGGCGAGAGTTGGGGGGTGAGATTGAGACTGTAGCGGCGTGGAAGCGTTCCCCTGCTGCTCACCAAGGGCCGGTCGCTTGAGTTCTGACGGGATTCCTGGCCCGTCTCAGCGGGCGCAAAGCCATCTGAATACCCAAGCGCAGTTGCGTTGAGATAATATCTGTCGCATGCCTTCCTGATCATGCTTATGAATCTTCTTCGAGCGCTGGTGTGTGTTCTTGCCTTGAGCTTGGCTTCCTCTGCCATTGCCCAAGAGGCGAGTTCCTCCGCCGGTGGCGAATCGAGATTGCGCGGATTGATGTCCTCGTCGACGGCGATGACCATCTTGCCAGTCGCCGGATTATAACCGACCATGCTGTGCAGCGCCTGCCAGACATGGGCTTGATTGAGCTTCTTCATCTTGATGACGCAGATCTGGCGCACCGCGATGCTATGAAAAGCTACTTCGATGATGCCGGGAATGTTGCACTGATCGCGCAGGAAGCGCAGATAGTTTCCTTCCGCCGCCACCTGGCGCATGACGCTCGACTCGCTCGGCGGC
>JANNNQ010000338.1:0-3713 GCA_031398625.1 Pseudomonadota bacterium | reverse complement strand
ACCAGCATCACCATGCCTGGGCCGCCACCGTAGGGGCGGTCGTCAACACGCCGGTACGTGTCCTGCGCATGGTCGCGCAAGGGCCACAGGTGCACGTCCACGGCACGCGACTCGAAGGCGCGGCGCGTGACGCCTGCGGCCTGGAACGGCGCAAACAGCTCCGGGAACAGCGTCAGCACATCGAAGCGCAGGCTCATCGTTGCGGCGGCGCGCCACGGCGCCTCGGATCAGTAATCCAGACCCCAATCGACACGGATGCGCCGGGCGATCAGATCCACATCATCGACATAGGCCTCGACGAAAGGGATCAGGCGCTCGGCCTGCACCGGCTCGCCTTCTCCTTCCGCCTGCGGCGCATCGAGCACCACCCGCAGCACGCTTTGCGGGCCGGTCGCGATCAGGTCGGCCACCGTGCCCAGTTCCACGCCTTCACGGTTCACGACCGCCAGGCCGATGAGATCGACCCAGTAGTACTCGTCGCGATCAGGCGTGGGGAAGCTGGCACGCGAGACAAAGATGCGTGCACCCTTCAAAGCCTCGGCGGCGTTGCGGTCGGGCACTTCGTCGGCGATGGCAACCACGCCGTCGCCATGCTCCTTGGCCTGCCGGATGCGCAGCAACGGCGGCACGGTGCGCTGGGGGCCCGGTCCGTCGGACGGCCGCATGAACCAGCGGCGCGACGAGAACAAGGCTTGCGGGTCGTCGGCGTAGGGCCGCACACGAATGCCGCCCTTCAAGCCCCAGGCGTCGATCACCCGGGCGACTTCCACGGCATCAGCCGGCCACGCCACTGCGTCGTCGTCCACCTGCATGGCGTCGCGCGACCGCAGTTCGCCGGCGGGGGAAATCAGCCTGCCGCCGGGGCCGGCGCAGCGGCCTTGGCCTTGGCCTGCTCGACCAGGCGTGCCACGGTGGTGGTCAGTTGCGCGCCATGGCTCTTCCAGTGTTCGACACGGTCGAAGGCGATGCGCAGGCCTTCTTCACCGCCGGCTGCCATGGGGTTATAGAACCCCACACGTTCCAGGAAGCGGCCGTCGCGGCGGTTGCGCGAGTGGGCGGCGACGATGTTGTAGAACGGGCGCTGTTTGGCGCCACCACGAGCAAGTCGAATCACGACCATGATGAGTTCCTTGAAAATTCGGGGGCGCTGTCGGGTCCGCCGCACGCGGACCACCGACCCTCAGACCCACAGGATGGGAGAGAGGGCTTGGCCGGTCTGCACTTCCGGTCCATTCGTCTACTCCGCCCGGGTAGAGCGGAGCCACAAGGACCAGCCGGCAGGGAAAGCGCGGGATTATAAACTCGGTGCCCGCCCCAACCCATGGTTTCCTGTGAACACGCTCCTCCTGCGCCCCAGCACCCCGGACGACCTGCCGGCCATCACGTCGATCTACGGCTGGCACGTCAGCCACGGAACCGGCACTTTCGAACTCGACCCGCCCTCCCTGGAGGAGATGTCACGCCGCCGTGACGAGGTGCTGGCGCGCGGCCTGCCGTGGCTGGTGGCCGAGCGCGGCGGCGAGGTGGCCGGCTACGCCTACGCCAACCCGTTCCGCCCGCGGCTGGCCTACCGGTTTGCGCTGGAGGACTCCATCTACCTGTCACCCGATTCGCGCCGCCAGGGCCTGGGCAGCCTGTTGCTGGCCGAGCTGGTGTCGCGCTGCCAGGCGCTGGGCGCACGCCAGATGTTCGCCGTGATTGGCGATTCGGCCAACGCAGGCTCGGTGTCCGTGCACCGGCGCTGCGGCTTCAGCGACGTGGGCATCATGCGTTCGGCCGGCTGGAAGTTCGAGCGCTGGCTGGACGTGGTGATCATGCAGCGCACGCTGGGCCTGGGCGACCGGGCACCGGCCGTCGACCACCCGGCTGCCGTGTGAAGTCCAAGACCCTGGCCACCTGGATCGCGCTGCTGGCCGGCGGCGTGGGGCTGCACCGCTTCTACCTCAAGGGCTGGCGCGACGCCTGGGGCTGGCTGCACCTGCCATTGACCGCGCTGGGCCTGGTGGGCCTGGACCGGATTGATCAACTGGGCCAGGACGACCGGCTGGCCTGGCTGCTGGTGCCCTGGCTGGGCGTGTCGCTGGCCACGGCCATGCTTTGCGCCATCATCTACGGCCTGACGCCCGACGAGGCCTGGGACCTCAAGCACAACCCTGCTGGGCCCCCCTCACCGCCCAGCGGCTGGGGCGCGGTGATCGGCGTCGTGCTGGCCTTGCTGGTGGGCGCCACCTCGCTGATCAGCACCATCGCCTACAGCGTGCAGCACCTGATGGAGATTCAGGTTGAATCAGAGCGTAGAGGCTCAGCCGGCCCCACCCAACTTCACATGACCGCCCGGCTGAACGCATAAGCCAGCGCCGCCATGGTGGCCGATGCAGGGATCGTGAAGATCCAGGCCCACACGATGTTGCCGGCCACGCCCCAGCGCACCGCCGACGGGTTGTGCGTGGAGCCCACGCCCACGATGGCACCGGTGATGGTGTGCGTGGTGGAGACGGGGATGCCCAGCCCTGTGGCCAGGAACAAGGTGATGGCGCCACCGGTTTCCGCGCAGAAGCCGTCCACCGGGCGCAGCTTGGTGATGCGCTGCCCCATGGTCTTGACGATGCGCCAGCCGCCAAAGAGGGTGC
The DNA here is from genome assembly GCA_031398625.1 of Pseudomonadota bacterium. Lineage (GTDB taxonomy): Bacteria > Pseudomonadota > Gammaproteobacteria > Steroidobacterales > Steroidobacteraceae > CAIUGU01. The sequence continues at coordinate 1,083 of JANNNQ010000338.1, read as the reverse complement.
CCAGCGCAATGGCGATGTAGCAGCACCAGATCACCCAGACGGGCGGCCCGGAGGCGGTGGTGCTGGAGTAGCCCGCGCCGATCAGCAGCATCCAGATGATGCCGATGGTCTTTTGCGCGTCGTTGCCGCCATGGCCCAGGCTGTACAAGCCGGCCGATACCAGTTGCAGGCGACGGAACCAGCTATCGACCCGTCGCGGCGGGGTGCGGCGGCAGATCCACGCCACCATCACCACCAGCAGGGAGCCCAGCACGAAACCCAGCACGGGCGAGACAAAGATGAAGGCCACGGTGCGCCACAGCCCCGAGGCGACCAGCGCGCCACCGCCGGCCTTGGCCACCACCGCACCGAGGATGCAGCCGATCAAGGCATGCGACGAGCTGGACGGGATGCCGTACCACCACGTGATGATGTTCCACGAGATCGCCCCCATGAGCGCGCCGAACACCACCCGGTGGTCCACGATGTGGGGCTCGACGATGCCCTTGCCGATGGTGGCCGCCACGCTGAGCGGAAACACGAACAGCGCGATGAAGTTGAACGCCGCGGCGAACAGCACCGCCTGCTGCGGCTTGAGCACGCCGGTGGAGACCACGGTGGCAATGGAGTTGGCCGCGTCGTGGAACCCGTTCATGAAGTCGAACGCCAGCGCCAGCAGCACCAGCAGCGCCACGATCCCGAAACCCACCTGCCCGGCATCCATGCGAGGAGGCCGCCGCTCAGGAGTTCTCGAGGACGATGCCCTCGATGAGGTTGGCCACGTCCTCGCAGCGGTCGGTGATGCCCTCCAGTTGCTCGTAGATGGCCTTGAGCTTGATGAGTTCGCGCACGTCCTCTTCCTCGCGGAAGAGCTGCGACATGGCGGCGCGCATCACGCGGTCGGCATCCGACTCCAGGCGGTCGATTTCTTCGCAGGTCTTGAGCGCGGCCTCCAGCACCGCATGGCTCTTGAGCTTGGGCAGCAGGCTCACGGCATGCGCCACCCGCTCGCAGCACTTGGCGCTCAGCTCGCCGAGCCGGATGATGGGGTCGGTGATCGTGCGCACGTCGTACAGCGACAAGGTTTCGGTGGAGTCTTGCAGC
>JANNNQ010000329.1:0-1830 GCA_031398625.1 Pseudomonadota bacterium | reverse complement strand
CCTGCCTGAACAACTCCTCGCGGTTGCGCGCATGCACAATGAGCGTATTGATGCCGCTCAACACGGCGTAGACCCGGTTGAGGTATTTGATCCTGATTTCGTTTTTTCGCAGTGCCTGGTTGGCGTTCGCAATGTCGACTTCGGCAGCCTTGAGGTCATGAATGTCCGTGCAGGTGCCAAACCACTTGATGACGTTGCCGGCGGCGTCCAGCACGGGCACGGCACGCAGCAGCCACCAGCGATAAGTTCCGTCCGCGCCGCGCAGGCGGGATTCGATCATATAATTCACGGTCGTCGCCGTCGCCTGGCGCCACGCGTCCACTGCCATTTGCCGATCGTTCGGATGGAATGGCTTGCTCCACCCTTCACCCAGGCTTTCCTCGAGGGTCAGCCCGGTGTAATCCATCCACCGCTGGTTGAAATAGATGTTCCAGCCATCGGCTCGCGTGATCCAGACGATTTGCGGCATGGATTCCGCCAGCGTGCGGAATTCGACCTCGCTCGATCTGAGTGCTTCGTCCGCCGACTTGCGTTCCGTTATGTCCTGGCACGTTCCGATGGCGCGTACGGGCTTGTCTTGCCGGTCGACTAGCACCTGCCAGCGTTCTCCCACGACCTTGACCCTGCCGTCCGGCAGCAAGATCCGGTGTTCGATGGCGCTATCGCCCACATGCTGGTCGAGCGACCGGGCTAAGGCCTCATTGACCGCCGCACGATCGTCGGGATGCACCAGGTCAATGAAGCCCTGGTGCGTCGGATTGAAAGTGTCCGGGTCGGTTTCGAAGATCCGATGGGTTTCTTGCGACCAGATGACCGTCATCGTCGCAAGATCCGTTTCCCAACTGCCGACCTTGGCGACGCGCTGGGCAGCGACCAGCCGGGATCGTTCGAGATCGAGTTGCCCGGCCAGCTGTCGCTGCTCGCGTTCACTTTCCTGCAATGACTCGTGTGCCCGCTTCCTCTCGGTGATGTTCTGGTGCATGACCACGGCACCATTCATCGAGTCGCCGGCCAAAGGCGTGGCCGTCAACACGAACCAGCGCTCTTCCTCGGGAGAACTACAGGGATATTCGAAGGAAAAGGTTCCCATCCGGCGATCGAGTACCGATCGAATGCCTGCGGCGACCTGCCGTGCGTCCGCCGCGCCTTCTCCCACTGCGCTTGTGCAGACGTCGAGGTAATTAAGCCCGATTCCAGCTCCCGGACCCTGCTGCCCATTGACGCTGGAAAATTCCCGCCACGCGGCATTCACCGCGACGATCACCCCGCGAGCGTCCAGCAGTGCGATATGCGCGGGCAGTGCGTTGAGAATGGCGGCCTGCTTGGCGGCTTCGCTGGCGCGCAGCTGGTCCTGGGCGCGGCGCAACAGGATCGTGCGGCCCTGCCGGTCCGCGACGGCGTCCACTTCGCCGCCGGTCAGCTCTTCAAGGCGTTGCACGTTGTCGTGCAGCGCGTCGATCAGGGCGGAGACTTGCTCAGCGGGATGTGCCGGTGGGGGCTTTTTCTCCGGAACCGGCAATCGACGTGTTTGCGTCGATTTCGATGCCGTCCGGCGTACCGGGCGGGGAGCCGGTTGTTTCGTCGAACTCATGCGGCAACGCTATCCAGTCCAAGCGTCTGCAGCACGATTTTTGTATGCGAGAGTGTGCCGACGATTTTCTGTACGGGCGAGGGCGCCAGCTTGACCAGGGTCGGTGTCATGAAAATGCCATCGGCCAGCGCGCGCTCGGGTTCGCGGAACACATCCACGACCTCGATTTCATTGCGGTCCGCGAGGTGTTCGCGGCAAATAGCATCCAGGTTGGCAATCGCCTGTACGGAGTTTTGCGC
>JANNNQ010000305.1:0-2039 GCA_031398625.1 Pseudomonadota bacterium | reverse complement strand
ACCAGCCACCAGCCACCAGCCACCAGCCACCAGCCACCAGCCACCAGCCACCAGCCACTGTACTTATGCCTGACTGGACCTTCGTCGCCGAAGCCGCGGCCATCAAGCCCGGCCATTACGAGACCGTAGACCTCGACGGGTCCATCGTCGCGGTGTTCAACGTCAAGGGTGGCTTCTACGCCATCGAGGATGTCTGCACCCACGACGGCACGGTGCTGACCAGCGGGATTCCGATCGAGGGCGACGAAATCGTCTGCCCACGGCACGGCGCGCGCTTCTGTGTCAGGACTGGCGAAGCGCTGTCGCCACCTGCTTACGAGCCCACTGCCACGTTTCCCGTCAAGGTCGAGGACGGGAAAGTCTATGTCCGCGACAATCGCTGGGACTAGCCCGCGGCCTTCCGCTGCATCACGCCAGTAGTTGACGCCTACAGGAGCTTGCTGAACCTGAATTGGCCCGTGCTATGATCCTGCGGTAATCCCGGTTTTCCAATCGGCCGTCCGATTCACGTATTTGCCGGTTGCCGGGTATCGATTGCGGGGACTCAGGGGACTTTGGTGGCGTCACACGCATCTGATCAGTCCGCCGGATTGCGGCGTCTGCTGTCGCGCAACTTCGTGCGCAGCGTGACCCTGGTTGGCGGCAAGGGCGGCATCGGCAGGACGGCTGTGCTGACCAATGTGGCCGTTGCGCTGGCCCGCCAGGGCCGCAGCGTCCTGTTGCTCGATCAGAACCACGGGCGTTCGGCCGCTTCCGCAAGGCTCGGATTGAGCCAGGGGCGGGATCTGCTCGAGGTCATGGAACGCGATGTGACGCTGGAGGAAATCCTCCAGCAAGGCCCGGATGGACTCAGGGTCATGGCGGGGGCCCAGGCCTTCCAGCTGCTTGGAAGCTTGTCGCCGGCGGAAGAGGAGAAGCTGGGCCGTGCCTTTGAACGCCTCAGCCCGCGGCTCGACTACATCCTCGTGGATGCGCCGGCGGGCGATGCGATCCAGACCCCATCCCTGTCGCTCGCTTCCCAGGAAGTCATCGTCATGGTGTCGCCACACACCGAGTCGGTGACCCGCGCCTATTCGCTGATCCAGCGCCTGTCGTGGGATTTCGCCCGCCGGCGTTTCTACATCCTCGCGAACGGGGTCCGTTCGAGCGAGCAGGGCAGCATCCTGTTCGACAACATCGCCCGCACCGCGCGCCTGTTCCTCAATCTATCGCTCGAGTATCTTGGCTGCGTTCCGGACGACGACGCGCTGCGCAAAGCCTGCCGGCTGCGGCAGCCTGTCGCAGCGCTTTTTCCGGATTCCCCGGCTGCCATTGCCTGCGGGATGCTTGCCGATGCGGTGGATCAGTGGCCTTATCCGGGCGAGGACTGCCTGGACGAGTTCGTGCAGCGGCTGATCCAGCCCCCGCGTTTTCCGGTCCTGAGCTGATTCCGCAGGGTTCTAGGCCACTAGTTCGCGCATGACCGCGCGAAGCTGCAATGCGCGCGCGGCCACGTCAGGCATGGCTGCCGTGACCCGTAACCGGTCCGGACCGCTCAACTTGTAGTTCTTGCGCGACTGCACCAGCTTGATGATGCGCGCCGGGTCGATCGGCGGATTCGGTGTGAACTGCAACAGCAGGCTTTCCGGTCCGGCATCGATCCGGGCGATGCCCAGCGGTTTTGCCGCTATGCGCAGTCGATGCGTTTCCAGCAGGCACTTGACCGGCTCCGGCGGCAGGCCGAAACGGTCGATGAGTTCCTCATGCATGGCTTCCAGTTCTTCCAGCGACTCGCAGTTCGCCAGGCGCTTGTAAAGGACCAGGCGTTCATGGATGTCGGCGCAATAGTCCTCGGGCAGCAATGCCGGCGTATGCAGGTTGATCTCGGTGCCGACATTGAAGTTGGCTGTCAGCTCGGGCTCCTTGCCGGCCTTCAGCGATCTGACGGCTGAATTGAGCATTTCCGTGTACAGCGCGAAGCCCACTTCCTGCATCTCGCCGCTCTGGGATTCGCCCAGGACTTCACCCGCTCCGCGGATCTCCAGGTCGTGCATCGCCAG
>JANNNQ010000294.1:0-15235 GCA_031398625.1 Pseudomonadota bacterium | reverse complement strand
GGCACGTTACGGCGATGGACAGACCACCGACACCCGTCTGATCGTCGTGACCGATATGGGGTTGCTGGCCAAGCGCGCTGCGGACGGCAGCCAGGACATTTTCGTGCAGTCCGTATCCACCGGCGAACCCGTGGCCGATGTGACGCTGCAGGGCATCGGCCGCAACGGCGAACCGGTGCTCTCTGCAACGACGGACGCGGAAGGTCATGCGCGTTTTCCCGACCTGCGCGGTTTCAAGGAAGAGAAGGAGCCCGTGCTCTATCTCGCACAACGCGGCACAGACAGTTCGTTCCTGCCGATCAACTCGCACATCCAGCCCCTGAACCTGTCGCGGTTCGATGTGGGCGGCATCAGCAACCGGACGGAACGGGCGGCACTCGGTGCATACCTGTTTTCCGATCGGGGCATCTACCGGCCCGGCGATGAGATCCGCATCGGCGCGATCGTGAAGACGCAGGACTGGCGGGCATTGCCGGCAGGCTTGCCGCTGCGGGTGGAGATTACCGATCCGCGCGGGCTGTCGGTGAAGAACGACACCATCGCGCTGTCACCCGCGGGCTTCGAGGACTTCCGCTACCAGACGCGAACGAGTGCACCGGTCGGCAATTACAGCGTCAATCTGTACGTAGTGCGTACCGCGAACCGGCAGGACCTGATCGGGTCGACGACGGTGGTGGTCCAGGAATTCCTGCCGGACCGGCTGCGGATGAGCACCCATTTTTCTGCCGAAGCAGCGGAGGGCTGGGTGGCGCCCGAGAATCTGCAGGCGGTGATCAACCTGGAGAATCTGTTCGGAACGCCTGCTGCTGATCGTCGTGTGCGTGCCACGTTGCGCCTGTCGCCGGCGTTCCCTTCGTTCTCCCGTTACCCGGACTACCAGTTCCGTGATCCGCAGGCGGCCCGGGAAGGCTTCTCTGAGAACCTCTCCGATCAGCGCACCGATACAACGGGCCGGACTGCTTTCGATTTGAATCTCGGCCGCTTCGCAAGGGCGACCTATCGTGCCGGTATCGTCGTACAGGGTTTCGAAGCCGATGGCGGGAGAGGGGTCACGGGCGAGGCCGCGCAGCTGGTATCGAGCCTGCCTTTCCTGGTCGGCTGGAAGGCGGATGGAAGACTCGACTTCGTGTCGCGCGGCGGTGAGAGAGCCGTTGACCTGGTGGCCGTTGATTCGAGGTTGCAGCGGGTGGCCGCCCCGGGGCTCAAACTCCGGCATCTGGAAAGACGGTATGTGTCGGTCCTGCTCAGGCAGGAGAACGGCACTTATAAATATGAGTCACGGCAGAAGGAAGTTCCCTTGGGCGAGACAGACTTCGCCCTGCCTGGAGGCAGCACGAAGATCGATCTCGATACCGCCACTCCCGGGTCCTTCAGCTACCTGGTGGATGACGGTAGCGGCCAGACCTACGCACGCATCGATTACACCGTGGCGGGCGCGGCGAATCTCACGCGGTCGCTCGAGAAGAACTCAGAGCTGCAGGTCGTGCTCGACAAGCGCGACTACGCGCCGGGCGAAACCATTTCGTTGCAGGTGCAGGCGCCCTATGTCGGGGCGGGACTGATCACGATCGAGCGCGATCGCGTCTATTCGTGGCAGTGGTTCAAGACAACGACGACCGCGTCGATCCAGCAGATCAAGGTGCCGGAAGGCCTGGAAGGCAACGGCTACGTCAGCGTCAGTTTCGTCCGCGATCCAGGCTCGGACGAAATCTACACGGCACCTCTGTCCTATGGCGTCCAGCCATTTTCCATCGCGCTCGATGCGCGCCGGAACGCGGTGCAGTTACGAGTGCCGGGGATCGTCAAGCCGGGTGCAAGCGTTGCCATCCGCTATCGCACCGCGCAGTCCTCGAGAATCGTGCTGTTTGCCGTCGACGAAGGCATCCTGCAGGTCGCGCGCTATGCCTCGCCTGACCCACTGGCATCATTCTTCCAGAAGCGTTCGCTGGATGTCACCACGCGCCAGATTCTCGATCTCATCCTGCCGGAGTTCAGGGCGTCGATGCTGTCTGCACCCGGCGGTGACCAGGGGGCTTTGCTCGGCGCCAACCTCAATCCTTTCAAACGCAAGACCGACCTGCCCGTGGCGTGGTGGTCCGGAGTCCTCGACGCAGGCAGCCAGGAGCGGGAAATTGCTTTCACCGCCCCGGACTATTTCAACGGTCGCCTGCGGATCATGGCGGTAGCGGTCAACGGGTCGTCCATCGGTACTGCGGAGCAGGCCACTCTTGTCAGGGGCGACTTTGTCCTGTTGCCCAATACACCGCTCACCGTGACCCCAGGCGATGAATTCGACGTGAGTGTGGGGGTGGCCAACAATCTGGCTGGATCGGGAGCCGAAGCGTCGGTAGCCGTGACGGTACAAGGTTCGCCGCAGTTCGAAGTGATCGGACCTGCCACGATCACGCAAAGAATCCCGGAGCTGGGTGAATCCTCTGTCCGGTTCCGCATTCGTACCCGGGATGTCCTCGGATCGGGGCACCTCCTGTTCAAGGCAGCGATAGGCAATACGGGTTCGCAACTGCAGGCAACAGTGTCCGTACGGCCGGCATCCGCGTACATGACGTCACTACAGGCCGGACGCTTCCAGCGAAGTGCCAGCACGCCGGTCACGCGCAGCCTCTATCCGGAGTTCCGCACACTGAACGTCAGCGTGTCGAGTCTGCCACTGGCGCTTGCGCATGGGTTGACTGCGTATCTCGATCGCTATCCCTACAGCTGCACCGAGCAGCTGGTCAGCCAGGCGATGCCTGCGATCGTCCTGTCGCAGCGGCCGGAATTCGGTGAGCTGAAGGCCCGCCAGGACGCGAATCTTTCGACCCTGATCGACGAGCTGCGGGCAAGGCAGACAGGCGACGGTGCTTTCCGCTACTGGGCGGGTGGCGTCGAGACCGTGGATTTCGTGTCGGTGTATGCCTTGCATGTGCTGCTCGAAGCCAGCGAGCGGGGCGCGACTGTACCTGCCGACCTGCTTGCTGCCGGCAGGGATTTCCTCAGCCGGTTGGCGCGACGGGACGGCAATTCCATGGAAGACGAGCGTGCTTCCGCCTATGCGCTGTACCTGCTGGCGCGCCAGGGAACCGTGGTTTCGAATGAGGCAGCAGCGCTGCAAAGACGGCTCACTTCGCGCTACCAGGACCAGTGGCAGAAGGACATCGTTGCCGCCTATCTCGCAGCCGCCTACCAGCTGATGAAGCAGCAGCGGCTCGCGGACCAGACGATTGCGCGCGTTGCTTTCGGCGGCTCGAACAGCATGGATCGCTGGAACTATCCAATGACGAGCGATGGCATGCTGCTGTACCTGCTGGCGAAGCACTTCCCGGCACGGCTGCCGGCATTGCCCGCTACGTTCTTGCCGACCCTCGTGGACCGCGTCCAGAAGGGCGAGTACGTGTCGCTCTCGGCAGCGACGACCATACTTGCCCTCGATGCGTATGCGACGGCAATTGGCGATGCGGCGGTCGCGAAGATCGTAGTGGAGGCCACTCAGGCCGACCGTTCGAAGCAGATGCTGACATTGCCGGGTGGGCTGTTCCCGAAGGCGGAATTCCCGGCGGCCACCCGTACGCTCGATTTCGGGAGTGACAGCCCGGTGAGCAGCTACTACCTCGTCAACCAGTCGGGTTTCGATCGCTCGCCCGCCACCGAGGTCCTCACGCAGGGACTGGAAATCATCCGCGAGTTTCTATCTGCAGAGGGCCAGCCTGTCACGGCGGTCAAGGTCGGGGATGAGGTTACGGTGCGTGTGCGGTTCCGGGCCATCAATCGCCCGGTCATTGCCGATGCAGTGCTGGTCGACCTGCTGCCCGGCGGGTTCGACCTGGTGTTGCCCGCGGCTTCGGAACCAGGAGCAGAAGGCGCTTTTGGCGGCGAGGACAGGGAAGACTCGTCCGGATCTTCGGGATGCGCGTGCCTGTTCCTTGCGAGCAGACCCGGAAATTTCCCTGACTTCGCGGATCTGCGTGAGGATCGTGTCGTTGTCTATGGAAGCGCGACGGACCAGGTGCAGGAATTCAGCTATCGCATCAAGGCGACCAACGCAGGGACTTATACCGTGCCCGCTGCGTACGGCGAATCGATGTACGACGCGACCGTCCGCGCGCGCTCGACAGCGGGCCGGATCGTGGTGACCCAGCCATGAACCGGGTTTTATGCATTGGCTTGAGTGTGGCGCTGGTGATCGTGGCAGCCGGGACTGCTGTGCGCCTTGTTCCGCACCCCGCGCTGTCAACGTATGCACCTGCCTCGACGGCGGTGTACGCCAGTGGAGGTGAACTACTGCGACTGACACTCGCTGCCGACGATCAGTACCGGCTGTGGACGCCGCTGTCCGAAGTTAGTCCGGAGTACCTCGATGCCGTCCTGTTTCATGAGGACAGGAACTTCCGGCGACATCCCGGTGTAGATCCGTTCGCGTTGCTGCGTGCCGCGGTGCGTACCGGTACAGGCGAGGGCAGGCAAGGTGGGTCCACCATTTCAATGCAACTCGCAAGACTCATCTACCGGGTGAACACCCGGAGCATCGCCGGCAAGTTGCGGCAAATGGCGGTCGCAACCTGGCTTGAGCTCTGCTATTCGAAGGACGAGATCCTCGAAGCCTATGTCAACCTCGCTCCCTTCGGCGGCAACATCCAGGGAGTAGGAGCGGCCAGCCGCATCTACTTCGACAAATCCGCACGCCAGCTGACCTTCGCGGAAGCACTGGCGCTCGCGTTGATTCCACAATCCCCGCAGGCGCGCGCTCCCGAGGATGGCGAATCGGAGTCGCTGCTGGCGGCAAGAAGGCGCCTGGCAAAGCGGTGGTTGGAAAAGCATGCGGCAAGCCCGGATGCCATCGCCGCCGCGGTGCAACCACTGCATTTTCGCGAGCTGAAAGAGTTGCCGTTCCTGGCCCCCCATCTCGTGGCATCCGTGCTTGCCGAAGCGGATGCGGGCACGGAGATCCGGACGACACTGGACCTTTCACTGCAACGCCAGCTGGAGAGGAGCGTCCGGCAATACATCGCTGCGCAGAAGCCACTGGGAGTGACCAATGCTGCCGCGCTGTTGATCGACTCCCGATCGCTTGAGGTCAAGGCGCTCGTCGGTTCCGCTGATTTCTTCGACCCGGAAATCGCCGGCCAGGTAAACGGAGTAACCGCGAAGCGATCGCCGGGTTCTGCCCTCAAGCCGTTCATCTACGCACTGGCGATCGATCAGGGGCTGATCCACACACACAGTGTTCTCAAGGATGCGCCCGCCGCGTTCGGCTCCTATGCGCCAGAGAACTTCGACGGCGTTTTTTCCGGTCCGGTTTCCGCGCACGATGCCCTGATTGCATCCCGGAACATTCCTGCGGTGGGACTCGTGTCGAAGCTGACCGCGCCCGGCCTGTACCAGTTCCTGCAGTCGGCCGGCGTATCCCGCATGAAAAGTGAACGTCACTATGGCCTCGCCCTCGCGTTAGGTGGCGGCGAAGTGACGATGGAGGAACTCGTCTCGCTCTACGCAATGCTCGCGAACGGCGGTACATGGGGGCCGCTTGAGTACACGCCAGGAGCCCCGCGCAAGGCGCGCACGCGGCTGGTTTCGGAAAACGCCGCTTTCATGGTGCTCAGCATTCTCGAGGACAGTCCGCGGCCCGACCACGCGCCGAATGCCAGACCGCGGGTGGCATGGAAGACGGGCACTTCATGGGGATTTCGCGACGCGTGGTCCGTAGGCGTCGTCGGTCCTTACGTTCTGGCAGTGTGGGTCGGCAATTTCGACGGGAGCAGCAACCAGGCTTTTGTCGGAGCGAGGGCTGCCGCTCCGTTGTTCTTCAGGATGGTTGATGGGTTGCGCGCTTCGCAGCCGATGCTTGCGTCCGCGGCTGAATACCCGCCCCCGGGCGTCGAACAGGTGGAGGTTTGCGCAGCGTCGGGAGATCTGCCCAATGCCGATTGCCCACGCCTGGCCAAGGCCTGGTTCATCCCGGGCAAGTCGCCCATCCGTGTCAGCACCGTGCATCGCCGCGTCGCCGTCGACATTCGCACCGGGACACGCGCTTGCCCGGAAACGCCACCGGGATTCGTGCGTACTGAACTGTTCGAATACTGGTCTTCCGACATCCTGCAGCTGTATGCGCAGGCCGGCATGCCACGTCGGCCTGTGCCTGCAGACAGCTGTGCAGGCAACTCCGGTCAGGCAGCCCTTGCGCCGCCTGCGATCGTTTCACCGGTGTACGGTGCAACCTATCAGTTGCGTACTTCACGCATTTCCGAGCAGCTGGAGCTTAGCGCCACGGCGGATTCGGGTATTCGCTCACTGTACTGGTTTGCCGACGGCGCGTTTGTAGGCACCAGTCGGCCGAGTTCACCCCTCGCGTGGAATCCTGGCCGCACGGGCGAGATCGCCTTGAGTGTGGTTGATGACCACGGCGGCTCAGCGGCGCGAACGATCCGGATAGCAGCGATTCCTTGAGGAGGAATTCCTGGCTGTGTATTCCCGTCGCTGCGCTGACGCCGATGCTGCCTACGGCTTTCCGTTCCGTTCAGATCAAGCGAATCAATGAGACAGATCTCGGCCGACGACAGGCGGTCGGCAGGCCTTCCCAAGCCCGGAACTGAAGCAAAGAATCGCGGAAAAGGCGCCAGAAAACAGAGAGATACAAACTCAGGATGTTGCTTTAACTAATTGAATTAGTTTAATTTTTAATGGTGCCCAGGAGAGGACTCGAACCTCCACGGTGTTACCCGCTAGTACCTGAAACTAGTGCGTCTACCAATTCCGCCACCTGGGCATTCGGGAGGGGAAGCGGGCTGGCCCCGCGAAAGGCGCGCCAATGTACTTGCGGCCTTCCGGGGTGTCAATAAATCCGGTGGCGTGTGTTACAAGCTTGTCCGCAATGAAGAAGCGCACCAGCAGTCCGACCGTGAAAGTTGCCGCGAAGCCTCGTGGCGGCAAGTCCTCACCACCGAACGAAAGCTCGATCCTTGCCGTCTTGCAGGAAGCGGGGCAGCCACTGGCCTTTCCCGACCTCGCGAGCCGCTTGGGGATCACAGGCAATGCCACGGCCGTGTTGACTGCAGAGCTTGAAAGTCTCGTGCAGGCCGGGGGCATCCTGCGCAATCGCCGCGGCCACTACTGCCTGCGTGAACGGCTGGGACTCACCGTCGGCACGGTCAGTGGTCACAAGGACGGGTACGGTTTCGTGCAACCCGACGATCGCCTGGAAGCGTCGCTCTTTCTGTCCCACCGCCAGATGCAGCAGGTCATGCATGGCGATCGCGTCGCCGCCCGGGTCACCGGTCGCGATCATCGTGGCCGGGCCGAGGGAGTGATCGTCGAAGTGCTGGAGCGTGGCACGCTCGAGATCGTCGGTCGCCTGTACGAAGAGTCGGGCATCTGTTTTGTGGTGCCGGACAATCCGCGCATCAGCCATCGTGTGCTGGTGCCACGTGGCAACGTGGGCGAGGCGAAACCGGGGCAGATCGTCTTGCTGAAGATTGCCGAACAGCCGAGCCGCACCGCGCAGCCCGTGGGTCATGTCACGCGGATACTCGGCGAGCACGCCGCTCCGGGCATGGAAACCGAGATAGCGATCCACTCCCATGGGTTGCCGTCCGAGTTTCCTGCCGCGGTCGTCGCCGAGGCGGAAGTCTTCGGCGCGGCCGTCAGCGCGGCTGCCAAGCGGGGGCGGGAGGACTTGCGCGACCTGCCACTCGTCACGATCGACGGCGAGGATGCGCGGGATTTCGACGATGCAGTGTGGTGCGAGCCGACTGCGACCGGTTGGCGGTTGCTGGTCGCGATCGCCGATGTCGGTCATTACGTCGCGCATACGTCCGAACTCGACCAGGAAGCGCTGAATCGCGGCACGTCCGTGTACTTTCCGAACCGGGTGCTGCCGATGCTGCCCGAAGCGCTGTCGAACGGCCTGTGCTCACTGAATCCCGGCGTTGACCGGCTCTGCATGGTCTGCGAAATGCGGGTCGCGCCGAATGGCAAGGTGACGCGCGCCCGGTTTTTCGAAGGCCTGATGAAATCGGCGGCGCGGCTGACCTACACGGAGGTCGCGGCGTATCTCGCCCAGGCGACGCAGTCGGACAAGCCGTTCGCGAAAGGCGTTGCGCTCGGCGAACCGCTTCGCAACCTGTATGCCGTGTTCAAGGCACTCTTCGTGGCACGGCAGGAGCGGGGAGCGCTTGATTTCGACGCGCCTGAGATAAAGGCGCGTTTCGACGAGCAGGGGCGGATCGCCGCGTTCGCCGAGTATTCCCGCAATGATGCGCACCGGCTGATCGAGGAATGCATGATCGCCGCAAATGTGCAGGCGGCGCGCTTCCTGAAGAAGCACAGGATACCCACGCTGTACCGGGTGCATGGCCAGCCTGAGGAAGAGCGCCTCGAGCAGCTGCGCGAGTTCCTGAAAGGCTTTGCCATCGAGCTGCCGCGCGGCCGGCCGCTGACACCGACCGACCTGAGCGCAGTGCTCGCGCAGGCGGCCGGCAAGGAAGAAGGGCGGCTCATTGAAACGGTCGTGGTGCGCTCCTTGCTCCAGGCCGTGTACCAGCCTGCGAACATCGGCCACTTCGGCCTGTCGCTCCAGGAGTACGCGCACTTCACCTCGCCCATCCGGCGCTACCCGGATCTCGTGGTCCATCGCGGCATCCGCCATGCGGTCAGGGGCGGGACGGCGGACGACCTGCCCGCCTCGCTGACGGCGATGGAAGGACTGGGGCAGCAGTGCTCCTTCAAGGAACGTCGTGCCGATGAAGCCACGCGCGATGCGATGTCCTGGCTCAAGTGCGAGTTCATGCAGGACAAGATCGGCGAGGAGTTCGATTCGCTCGTGACGGGTGTGGTCGACTTCGGCCTGTTCGTGCAGGTGGCGGGCATGCAGATCGATGGCCTTGTCCACGTCAGTGCACTGGGGTCCGATTACTTCACTCGCGACAAGTCGGGTTACCGCCTGGTCGGCGAGCGCAGCAAGCGCGTGTTCCGGCTGGGCGACCATCTGAAGGTCCGGCTGATCAACGTCATCATCGATGAACGCAAGATCGACTTTGAGCTGGCAGAGCGGACACCCGCTGCCGCAGGCGGACATCCGTGGCAACGTCGCGATCGAGGTCCCGAGCGTCGCGGAAACCGCAGGGGGCGCAAGTAATTGACTGAGACGTCGCTGGTGGTGGGTGTCCACGCGGTGCAGGCGGTCCTCGAAAAGCAGCCTGCCCGTGTTGTCGGCGTCGTGCTGCAGCGGGGCCGGGACGACGGCCGCATCGCGGAAGTTGAAAAGCTTGCGCGGGCGGCGGGTGTATCCATCGAGCGGCGTGATACCCGCGAACTGGATCAGCTGTCCGGCAATGCCCGCCACCAGGGTGTCATCGCCAGGCTGGCCGCTGCGGGCGTGCAGGGCGAAGGCGCGCTGGACGACGTGCTCGACCAGGCCGGTGCCCAGCCGCTGATCCTGCTGCTCGACGGCGTCCAGGATCCCCACAACCTCGGGGCCTGTCTCAGGACAGCGGATGCCGCCGGTGTCCATGCCGTGGTCGTCCCCAGGGACCGCGCGGCAGGCCTTTCGCCGACAGTCAGGAAGGTGGCCTCCGGGGCCGCCGAGACCACCCCGCTGATCCAGGTGGTGAACCTCGCCCGTACGCTGCGCTATATAAAGGAGCGGGGCCTGTGGATAGTGGGGGCCGCGGGCGAGGCGGAGCAGGATGTGTATGCCGCTGATCTGAAAGGGCCTTTAGCCTTGGTGATGGGGTCAGAGGGGGAGGGTATGCGGCGCCTTACCCGTGAGCACTGCGATTTGCTGGTCCGGATCCCGATGCGCGGGGCCGTTGAGAGCCTCAATGTCTCGGTGGCTACTGGCGTGATGCTGTTCGAGGCGGTGAGGCAAAGGAACGGGGCATAGGACGGTCGCCATTGTCGACAAATGGCCTGGCGGCAGTGGGCCGCTGTACGGCAAATAGCTGGCTCTGCCAGCAAATCGGATCCTGGCCAGTTTGCCGCAAGGCCTTTCTGTCGCGCCGCGACCATTTGCCGGCGACCATATGCGGTCAAAGACCGCCTTCCCATCCGTATCTGCCCTTGCCGCTCAGGCGGCTCTCCGCTACCATTCGCGCCCTTCTCCGGGGTGCCCGGAGAGTCAACTCCTTGTCTCACCGCACTTGTCGAATTGCACACGGGCGGGAGACAAACCCGTAAGGAGCGATTCGTGCTGAGACACTATGAAATCGTGTTTCTGGTCCACCCTGACCAGAGTGAACAGGTTCCGGCCATGCTCGAGCGTTACAAGGGCATGATCGCTGCCGGCGGTGGCCACATCCACCGTCTCGAGGACTGGGGCCGGCGCCAGCTGACGTTCCCCATCGCCAAGGTCCACAAGGCCCACTACATCCTGCTCAACATCGAAGTCGACAACAAGACGCTCGATGAATTGACCGGCTCTTTCCGCTTCAGCGACGCCGTGCTGCGTCACCTCGTCATCAAGATGGATGCGGCGGTGACCGAGCCGTCGCCGATGCTGCGTGGGGATGACGCCGAACGGAACGAACGCTTCGCCGATGACGGCGATGACGATGGTCCCGGCGCGCAGTCAGATCGTTGACCCCGCATTGATCAGGCGCTGATCGAACGCGAACCCAACCCGAATCATTCAAGGCACTCCCATGGCACGTTTTTTTCGCCGGCGCCGTTTCTGCCGGTTTACCGCTGAAGGCATCGTCCAGATCGACTACAAGGATCTGGGCATCCTCAAGAACTACATCACCGAGACCGGCAAGATCGTTCCAAGCCGGATCACGGGCACCAAGTCGCACTACCAGCGCCAGCTCGCGGTAGCCGTGAAGCGTGCCCGGTTCCTGGCGTTGTTGCCCTACACGGATCAGCACTGATCCTTCAATAGAGGTCCGGCGCCCGCTGCTTCGGGAGCGGGAACCGGTAAGCGATGCATCGCAGGTTTGCGGCGTGGCTAGTCGGGCAGCCCTGGCGGGCGTACTTCGTTGGCGCCTGCCTCGCGGCATTCTCGCCCGGGGGGTTCTCCCCGTTGGCGGTGGTGGCGGCTGCAGCGGCCGTGCTGCTGGTACTGTACGGCGAAGCTGGCAATCCGGTTACCCGCGGTGTGACCGTGGGCGTGGTGAGTTTCGCGGTGGGAGCGGGGACGCTCCTGTCAGTCGACCAGCCGGTCGTGATCGCGGTGGGACTCGCGGCGCTCGCGTTCCTGCTGCCTGCGGGTCTCGCCGTGCTGCTGAAGAAGTACGGCTCGCTGACGTTGTGCTTCCAGCTGGTAGTGCTCGGATTGTCGGGGCTGCTGCTCGGTGTTTACGCAGTGCTCGATAGCCCGGGCACCGTGTGGGAACCCCTCGTGAGGGAGGTCGTGCAGTCGCTGCGCAGCAACGAAATCGTATTGCAGAACCCGGAAGAGATCATCGCGAGGTTCGCACGGACGATGTGGGGGGCATACGCTGCGCTCGCCTTGCTCGGTGCGCTGGGCTCGGTGTTTCTCGGACGCTGGTGGCAATCGCTGCTGGAGGCGCCGGAAGCGTTCGGTGCGGAGTATCGCGAGTTGCGGCTCGGGCGTGTGCTCGGGCTGGCATCGGTTGGGGTGATCGGGTTTGCGGCGCTGGCCAACGTCGAAGTGATCGACAGCCTCGCGTGGATTGCGGTCAGCGCGCTGGCGTTCCAGGGCCTGGCTGCTGCGCACCGGCGCAAGGCAGCCGGCAGCATGGGATCGAGCGGGCTGGCGGCCATCTATGTGTTTCTGATCGTGCCGCTGTCCGCTTTCATCATGGTCACGCTGCTGGCAGCGTGGGGTGCGGCCGACAACTGGCGGCGATTGCGGACGTGATGGGCGGGCCGCGATGAGTGCAAATGGGAAGTCTGTTTCGTAAAGCGTTCAGGTAAAGGTGTCACGATGGAAGTCATACTCCTGCAGAAAGTCGCCAATCTCGGCAACATCGGCGACCTCGTGAAGGTCAGGTCGGGTTACGGCCGCAATTTCCTCCTGCCCAAGGGCAAGGCCACGCTCGCCACGCCGGCGAATGTCGCGAAGTTCGAATCGCGCCGCGCCGAACTTGAAAAGGCAGCCAATGAGGAACTCGCAGCGGCGCAGGCCCGAGCTGCCAGATTCGCGGAGTTCAAGCTGTCGATTCCCGCCAAGGCGGGCACCGAAGGCAAGCTGTTCGGCTCCATCGGCACGTCCGACATCGCCGAAGGCGCCACCAAGGCAGGCTTGAGTCTCGAGCGCGCGGAAGTACGCCTGCCCGAAGGCCCGATCCGCCTCGCCGGCGAGCATGTCGTTCAGATCCAGCTGCACGCCGACGTCACTGCGGAACTGCACCTGACGATCGTTCCGGAAGAATAAGCAGGGCCTTAGGGTCCCGTCACATGGCGTACCCCCTGTCTGCGGAGGAGGCGATTCGCGTCCCTCCGCATTCGGTCGAGGCAGAACAGGCTGTCCTCGGCGGCCTCATGCTCGACAACAGCACGTGGGACACCGTCGCCGACCGGCTGGTCGCGGAAGACTTCTACCGGCGCGACCACCAGCTCATTTTTGCAGCCATCACCGAGCTCGCTGGACGCAGTGAGCCGAGCGATGCCGTCACGCTTGCCGAGTATCTCGACCGGCAGGGCAGGCAGGGCGATACGGGTGGACTGGGTTATCTCGCGACGCTCGTCCGCGAAACGCCCAGCGCCGCGAACATCCGGGCCTATGCCGATATCGTCCGCGAACGGGCGCAGCTGCGCCGCCTCATCCGCGTGGGCGGCGAAATCGCCGCGAGCGCCTACGATGCCGAAGGCCGTAGCGCCAACGAACTGGTCGATGAAGCCGAACGCAGGGTCTTCGAGATTGCGGAAAGCGGCCGCAAGACCGGCTCCGGATTCGTGTCGCTCGTCCAGGTGCTGGGTCCCACCATCGACCTGCTCGACAAGCGCTACCAGAACCAGGGTGAGCTGACCGGTGTCAGCACGGGTTTTGCCGAGCTCGACAAGTTGACTGCGGGCCTGCAGCCCGGTGATCTCATCGTCGTCGCGGGCCGGCCTTCGATGGGCAAGACGACCTTCGCGATCAACATTGCCGAGAACGCGGCCATCGGCTCGAATACCCGTGTCGCCGTGTTCAGCATGGAAATGTCCCGCGAGCAGCTGGCGCTCCGCATGATTTCCTCGCTCGGCCGTGTCAACCAGTCGCATCTGCGCAACGGCATGCTGGGTGACCAGGAATGGTCCTGCATCAACAGTGCGATCAGCCTGATGAAGAACGCGCCCATCTTCATCGACGATACCGGTGCGTTGACGCCGACGGAGATCCGCGCGCGGGCGCGCCGCCTCAAGCGGGAACACGGTCTCGGCCTGATCGTGATCGACTACCTGCAGCTGATGCAGGTGGCGGGCACCAAGGAAAACCGCGCCACGGAGATTTCCGAGATCTCGCGGTCGCTCAAGGCGCTCGCGAAGGAGCTGGCCGTGCCGGTGATCGCGTTGTCACAGCTCAATCGCAGCGTCGAGCAGCGCCAGGACAAGAAGCCGGTGATGTCGGACCTGCGCGAATCCGGCGCCATCGAGCAGGATGCCGACCTCATCATGATGATCTACCGTGACGAAGTGTACGATCCGAACACGACGCGGAAGGGCATCGCCGACATCATCATCGCCAAGCAGCGCAACGGTCCCATCGGCGACGTGCAGCTGACCTTCCTCGGCGAATTCACCAAGTTCGAGAACTTCGCGCCCGAGTCGTACGGCGGGTATCGCTGAGCAATGATGCAGGAGATTAGTCGGAAGTTTCGGCCACGGTATATGGATGTACCGCGCCGCCATGGGTGGCGAGCGAGCGGCAAAAGTCGCGCCTTTTGCCGCTCGCGCGAGGGTCGTGGCAGGATGCCCGATCCCGAGTTTCAACTATGAGCTCAGGTCCTCGCGCGCTGATCGATGCCGGTGCGCTGCGCCACAATCTTGGTGTAGTCCGTGAACGTGCGCCCGGCGCGCGCGTGATGGCGGTCATCAAGGCGAATGCCTATGGCCACGGGCTCGTGCCGACGGCGCAGGCGCTAGGGGGTGCGGACGCATTCGGAGTAGCGCGACTAGAGGAAGGGCTGGCGCTGCGGGATGCCGGTCTCACGCAGAAGATCGTCCTGCTCGAGGGGGTGTTCAGCAGTGAAGACCTCGAACTCGCTGCCGCACGGGGCTGCGAGATCGTGGTCCATTCACGTGCGCAGCTTGCGTTGCTCGAGCAATGGCAAGGCCCGGGACGGATCCCGGTGTGGTTCAAGATCGATTCAGGCATGAACCGGCTGGGGTTCAGGCTTGAGTACAGCCTGTCTGCCTGGGAAAGGCTGCTGCGCACGAATCGCGTACTCGGTGTCCCGCGGCTGATGACGCATCTGGCGGTAGCCGATGAGCGCAGTGACAGCCGCACGATGCAGCAGGTGACGGAGTTCGAGCAGGTCGTCGTGTCCCTGCCCGGCGGGGGAGATGCGGAACGCAGCATCGCCAATTCTGCGGGATTGCTGGCATGGCCGCAGGCCAGGGCGGATTGGGTGCGACCTGGCCTGATGCTGTACGGCATGTCGCCGTTCCGTCACGAACTCGCCGCCGATCTCGGCCTGAAGCCCGTCATGACCCTGGCCACGAAACTGATCGCCGTGGGTGAAGTCGCTGCAGGCGAGGGCGTGGGTTATGGCGCCGCATGGCGTGCGACACGGCGCGCGACGATCGGGATCGCGGCAGTGGGCTATGGCGATGGCTATCCGCGTCACATGAAGAGCGGTTCGCCGGTGCTGGTCAACGGCCGGAAGGCGTTGCTGGCCGGTCGCGTCTCGATGGACATGATTGCCATTGATATCACTGATGCGCCCGCCGTTGTCGGTGATCCCGTGGTGTTGTGGGGTGAAGGGCTACCCGCGGAGCAGCTGGCCCTGCATGCCGACACGATTCCGTATGAACTGGTTTGCGGTGTCAGCCAGCGGGTCGCGATGGAGTATCGCTGACACCCGGGTGCTAAGGATCTGCAGAAAGGAAAAGGCCGGCGTTGCCGGCCTTTGTCATGCAGGAGTCTCGGCAGATGTGCCATTCGGGATGCGGCACTCAGCTCGAGTACATGGTCTTGCAACCAGTTGCATCGCTGCACCGCAGGGCCAGCAGCCGACTACAACGCTTCTCTAGGGAACCTCTGAAATACTGCCATCTGAAACAGTCGACGCATTTTCAACCATGGTCTTTCAATCAGTTGCATCGCTGTTCGCCTGGCGCATGTGGGTAAATCAGAGCTTCC
>JANNNQ010000184.1:0-1904 GCA_031398625.1 Pseudomonadota bacterium | reverse complement strand
CGCCGGTCATGAACACCTGGTCGCCTTCCTGGCGCCAGGTGCCGTTCCAGTCAAAGAAGGTCGGCGAGTACCACACCCCGCCGATCTGGGTGCCGGCCAGCGGGGCGGCGAAGAAGCACAGGCGCTGGGTGGCCCATTGCGTATGGCCGGGCGACGAATCATCGAAGAAGGTGATGCTCCACAGGTTGCCGTTGGTCACCACGTCCGGCTGCGGCGCGGCCTGAACACCGGCCAGGCACGAAAGATTCAGTGCGGCAAATACGGCGGCGAGCTTGTGCTTGAACATTTGCATCTCCTTGTGGATTGCAGGAATATGCCGATCAATGAATGGCCGATCGGCCACGGCCATATTCATCGACGCCTACATGGAATGTATTTGTCGATGAATTGACATCAGTGCATTTGTGCTGTGCACCAATGTCGAGCGCTGGACTATGGCCAGGATGGAAGAGGCTGTCAAGATAAGTTACTGCGATGTATTTTGAATACTTTTAGTGAATATCAGGCGGCCGCAAACTCGTGTGCAGCGCAGTGACTTGGTTGACTCCTAAACAGTTGAGAAGTAAAGTAAAAGCGTCATCCACCCACCGGCCGCAGCCCAAGCGGCCGGCACAGCAAGCCCATGAACATCGTCTGCATCGGCGGCGGCCCCGCGGGCCTGTACTTCGGCCTGTTGATGAAGCAGCAGGACCCCGCGCACGAGATCACCGTGGTCGAGCGCAACAAGCCGTATGACACCTTCGGCTGGGGCGTGGTCTTCTCGGACCAGACCATGCAGAACATGCGCCGCTGCGACCCGCCCACCGCCTCGGCCATCGAGCAGGCCTTTGCGCACTGGGACGACATCGAGCTGCTCTTCAAAGGCCGCCGCATCCGCAGCGGCGGCCATGGCTTTGTGGGCATCGGGCGCAAGCGGCTGCTCAACATCCTGCAGGCTCGCTGCGAGGCGCTGGGCGTGCGGCTGGTGTTCGAGCGCGAGGTGGAGTCTGATGCCGACTTCCCCGAGGCCGACCTCATCGTGGCCTGCGACGGCATCAACTCGCGCATCCGCCAGACCCACGCCGCGGTCTTCAAGCCCGACCTGGTGACTCGGCCCAACCGCTACATCTGGCTGGGCACGCACAAGCGCTTCGACGCCTTCACCTTTATCTTCGAGAAGACCCCGCACGGCTGGTTCCAGTCCCACATCTACAAGTTCGACGCCGAGACCAGCACCTTCATCGTGGAGGCGCCTGAGGCCGTGTGGCAGGCGCACGGCCTGGACCGCGCCGATGCTGACGCCTCGGTGGCCTTTTGCGAGCAACTCTTTGCCGCACACCTGGGTGGCGAACGGCTCATGACCAACGCGCGCCATCTGCGCGGCAGCGCCTGGCTGAACTTCCAGCGCGTGGCGTGCGAGCACTGGTCACACTTCAACGGCCGCAGCCATGTGGTGCTGATGGGTGACGCGGTGCACACGGCGCACTTCGCCATCGGCTCCGGCACCAAGCTGGCCATTGAAGACGCCATCGAGCTGGCCAGCCAGTTCAAGGCGCAGGGTGCGGCGTCCATCCCCGAGGTGCTGGCCCGCTACCAGGCCTTGCGTACGGTTGATGTGCTGCGCTTGCAGAACGCGGCCTGGAACGCGATGGAATGGTTCGAGGTGGTGGGCCAGCGCTATGCGGACACCTTGCCACCCGAACAACTGATGTACTCCATGCTCACGCGCTCGCAGCGCATCTCGCACGAGAACCTGCGCCTTCGCGATGCGGCCTGGCTGGGCGGCTACGAACGCTGGTTTGCCGAGCGGGCCGGGCTCACCCTGCTGCCAGGGGTGCCGGCGGCGCCGCCGCCCATGTTCACGCCCTACACCGTGCGCGGCTTCACGCTGAAAAACCGCGTGCTGGTCTCGCCCATGGCGCAGT
>JANNNQ010000181.1:0-1513 GCA_031398625.1 Pseudomonadota bacterium | reverse complement strand
CCTCTATGCCGCCGGCGAGCTGGTCGGCGGGATTTTCTACTTCAACTACCCGGGCGGAACCGGGCTTACCAACGGCGCGGTGTTCGGCAGGATCGCCGGTACCAACGCCGCTTCACGTTAAGCGGATGAACGTCTCCGAAGTCATGGTGGAATACCTGAAGGCGGCGGGGATCGGCCATGTGTTCGGCTACCCGGGCGACCCCAATGTGGAATTCATGGAAGCGGCCCGCCGTGCCGGCATGCAGTTCGTGCTCGGGCGGCGCGAGGGCACCGCGGGCCTGATGGCCGAAGCGTATGGGTTCCTCACCGGACGGCCCGGCGTATGCATGTCCACGCTGGGGCCGGGTTCGTCCAACATGGTGAACGCGGTGGCCAACGCCTGGCTGGACCGCGTGCCGATGATCGCGATCTCCGGGCAGATCGAGCGCAAGCGCGAGCAGACTTTCACCCACCAGGTGCTGAACCACAACCTTATTTTCTCGCCGGTGAGCAAGTGGGCGACGCACGTGGAGCCGGACACGGTCGGCGGAGTGATGCGCAGGGCGCTGCGCACGGCGATGGCGGAACGCCCGGGCCCGGTGCACATCACGACGCACGCGGATGTCGTGGGAATGGCGGCGACGGACGCGGACGTGGCCTTGCCCCCGCTGAAGGTGTTTGCTGGAACCCCGACGAATGCCGATTTGCAGGAGCGCCTGCGCAAGGCACGCCGTCCGTTAGTGCTCGCGGGCATCGCCGCGCAACGCGCAGGTGTGCATGTCGCACTCGCGCGGCTCGCGGACACGGTCGGGTTGCCGGTGGTCGTGGCGCCGATGGCCAAGGGCGTGATCGCCGAGGACCATGCCTTCTACGCCGGCACGCTCGACATGGCCTGCAACGCCTTCATGTGGAATTTCCTCAAGGGCTGCGACCTTCTGCTCGCGGTCGGATTCGATGCGGTGGAGTTGATCAAGCCCTGGCAGCTCTCGGTGCCGACCGTGCACATCGACGCCGTGCCGAACACCGACCAGGTCTATCCGGCGGAAGTCGAGTTCGTCGGCGATATCGCCGGCATTCTCGACGCGCTCGCCGCTGGCTGGAAAGGCGAGGCGCGATGGCAGGCGGCGGAAGTGCGCCGCCATCGGGAGGCCCTGCGCGCGGCTTACTACGAAGGGCGCGTCAAGGGAAAGCTCAACCCGACCGACGTGGTGGACGCGGTGCGCGAAGCGTTGCCGCGCGAAACGATCGCCACCAGCGATGTCGGCTCGCACACGCTGCTGGTCGGGCAGGGCTGGACGGCCTACGAGCCGCGCTCCGTGCTCATGAGCAACGGCCTGTCGTCGATGGGCTATTCGCTGCCTGCAGCAATCGTCGCAAAAATCCTCAATCCCGCGCGCCCGGTGGTCTGCTTCGTGGGCGACGGCGGCCTGGCGATGGTGCAGGGCGAGCTGCGCCTCGCGGCGAGCCTCGGCCTCGAGCTGCTGGTGGTGGTGTTCTGCGACAACAGCCTGAACCGCATCGAAATCAAGCAATC